>CAXNNH010000006.1:0-17151 GCA_964203325.1 Burkholderiales bacterium
ACGCGCTGTGATTTATACCGCATCAAGAATTTTGACGACGCCTACGATACAGCCGTGCAGGCACGTATCGCCGCCATCAAGGCCAAAGACTACACGCGCATGGGGCCACCCATTCGCTACCTGACGCAGGAATTGCTCAAGGAGCCGGCCAAACACCGGTTGCTGATCAGTCTTTCCGATGGCCGTCCCGATGACTTTGGCGATGAATACCGCAGCCAATACGGCATCGAAGATACTCGCCAAGCCTTGCTTGAAGCGCGGCAGGCTGGGGTTCGTTCATTTTGCGTGACCATTGACCGGCACGGAGCCGACTACCTCAAACACATGTACGGTCCGGCAGCCTATACGGTACTCGACGATGTTAAAAAGCTGCCGCTGAAAATCGCCGATATTTATCGCAAGCTGACCTTTTGACGACGAGGGTTGAAGGTGTTTCCGAGCAAGATCCGTACACTAAAAAAGCAAACGATAGCCAACGAACAATAACCAAGACTCACGCCTCAACCGTCCGCAGAAAATCTACTGCACTTGTTTTTTTAACGTGATAGCGCCGCGAATTTGCGCGGCGGCATAGCCTGTTGCCTTGTCGTCCGGGTAGTGTTTACTCAGTTGTTCGCGGACAGCGGCCGTCATCGCTTCGGTTGCTCCGTGACAAGAAAGGCAAAGGTCTTGCGTCGGTAGCGCCTTCATGTAGCGTTGTGTCTTGTGATCCCCCTCGGTAACCACTTCACTTTTTTCCAGAGATATGGGGGTTTCGCCAGAGGCCGCACGACGGTCGAATTCTTCAAGAACGGCGTTCTCCCAGGCATCCGGTGTTGCCTTGGGATTACGATTTTTCAGGCTGACACGGCGGATGTTCCAGCCGCTTTGTTCGGAGGCGGCCTTGGCCATCTGCGGTGCTTTTTCACGGCAAACGCTAATCGCGCTTTCCGGCCCGCCATTGTGGATTTCTTCCTTCAATACCCCGAGCAACTTCGGCGGCATGGCGCTGGCAATTTTGCGAGCTTCACCTACCCAAGGAGCTTCATCGGCCACAGAGGGAAAGGACAAGGTGCTCAGTGTGCTTACGGTGAGGGCGGCAAGGATTAGTTTATGCATGGTATTGACTCCTTTATGGGCGGGTTTAAATGCAAGTTTCGCTGCAACGTTAAACAAAATTCTATCAATTGTTTATGTTAGATGATAGCAGTGTCTTTATGTTGACCGATCGCGAGGTATCGGCCATATTTTCTGAGGAGCAGGGCTGGAAGCCGCATGGATAAACAATCTACAGAGGGGGAGTCTGGAGAATGGCGTAAACAGTGCTTGTCAGGGCAGGCCCCTTGTAGAACGCCTATTGGTGAGGCTTCCAGAGGAGGGGCTTTTTTTCGCTGCGTCCTTTGCTCCTCTGCGATCTCTGCGTTGATAGAGTTTGTAACTAAGTCTTTGCGGTTAATTAGTCGAGCATTCGTCATCGAAGCCGCTACCTTCGTCACGCTCCATGCGCTCGGCTGCTTCGCGTTCAAGGCGAAGATTCCTGGCGTTTTGCCGTTCCAGGCGTTTTTCTGCAGTTTCGGCATGCACGGCGATAGAAATCTCGCCGAAGAGGGTTTGGCGCAGAAAACGGAAGGAAAATTCCATCAAATGGATGTCGTCGCTCAGAATTTTGAGCATCTCTTCGGCTGGCAGGTCAAAGAGGGCGGTGAAGCCGTCGCTGGCGACGAATTCACGGAAACGATCCAAGTCATAGCAGGCCATAAAAAATAGTTGCAGGCTGCGTTTAGACGGTTTACCAATCGACGGTCCCGAAGATTTTTTCTTCAGAATAAGCTGCCGCCAGCCGCGAGCCAGGTCGTCGTATTCAGGTAACCCCTGTTCGTTGCGGTAATCGTTGATGGTTATCGTGCGTGGATCTTTATGGCCCTGACAGTGCGGTTCTTGAACCAAGGCATAGGAATCCTGGTCGGTGTATTCATCCTGTTTGCGGATTGAGAGGAGGGCGACCGGATAGTAGCGGCAGGCCGTAGGGCGGTCGGAATAGACGCCGCAACCTTCGGGCGTCATGAAACGGCAAGCCGTGCCGTTCTCAACTGGACGCAATTTGACGCCAGCGAGACTCTCTTTCTCGATCTCATAGGGCACCGTGTAGGTGTTGAGAAATTCGCCGGAACTCAATTCCAGTCGCTGCTTGAGTCTCAAGACATCGTAAGGCGTCAGCGAAATGTCGATATTGCTGCAGCAGGCGTTCCAGCAGGCGATGTTACGGTGGCAGCGAAAGTTGATCGCTTTGTTGCCATCGTACATGGTCGGCATCACCGGGCTATCTGGGAAAGGGTTGTTATCCAGGTTGTTATCCATTTTTTCACCTATCAAAAAAAACCGGGCACCCGAAAGGGCGCCCGGCTGTCCACATTACTACAGAGGCTTAGTGCGGTGCAGCAGCCTTGAACAGCTTGGCCTTGTCGACCAGATCAACGTGCTTGCGCTTGAAGCAGGTCCATTGCTTGGTGTTCTTGTCGTAAATCGAGTTCACGAAGCAATGCCAGTTTTTCTCATCAACAAAGTTCTTGTCGGTGCGGTAGTAGAAGCCTGGGTAACGGGACTCTTCACGGAACTGGATGTGCTTCATGTGAGCTTCGGCTGTAATGATGCGATGGTAGTTTTCCCACGCACGCAACAGTTCATGCAGATCCTTCGCGCGCATCTTGAGCGAATCTTCCTTCAGCATGCCCAGCTTCTCTTCGGCAACGGCCAACATTTTCTCGTTGGTGTTGTAGTAGGTCGAGGTACCGGCCACATACTCGTCCATGACCTTCTGCAAACGCATCTGCAGCATCTTGGGCGTGATGTAGTTCGGGTTGACATCGATCGCGGTGGTGTAATCCTTGTGCTCCAGGAAGGTGCGCACCGGACGATAGATCTCTTCAACCAACTGGTCGACGGAGGTGTCGAGTTCCGGTTTCCAGTCTTTGTTGTCCAGGGCGTACTTGATCATCGCCTTCGATGCCAGACGGCCTTCGGTGTGCGAACCGGACGAGAACTTATGGCCGGATGCGCCCACGCCGTCGCCAGCGGTGAACAGACCCTTGACCGTGGTCATCGAACGATAGCCCCAGTTCCAGCCGCGCGGCAGGTGAGCTGGTACGCCAGCTTCTTCTTCGTCGTCAGCCGTCGGTGCGCCAACGTCGGTCGGGCCGGACACCCAAATACCACAGCAACCGGAGTGCGAACCGAGCAGGTAGGGCTCGGTCGGCATGAGTTCCGACATCTTCTTCTCGGGCTCGATGTTTTCGCCGACCCAGATACCGCACTGACCGATACACATGTCGAGGAAGTCTTCCCAAGCCTCGGCTTCGAGGTGCTTGACTTCCTTCGCCGACAGGGTCTCGCGCAGCTTGGCCAGCGCCGTGACGGTGTCCATGTAAATCGGGCCACGACCTTCCTTCATCTCTTTGAGCATCAGGTGGTTACGCAGGCAGGAAGCAGGAACGGCAGCCTGCCCATAAGGCGGGTAGTCGTTAAGCATTTCCTTGTTCTTGACCATGTAGTCTTCGCCGTAGGCATTGGTAGCCTTGGCTTTGAACAGCAGGAACCAGGCACCGACCGGGCCGTAACCGTCTTTGAAGCGAGCCGGTACGAAGCGGTTTTCCATCATCGTCATTTCGGCACCGGCTTCGGCAGCCATCGCGTAGGTCGAACCGGCGTTCCACACCGGATACCATGCACGGCCCTGGCCTTCGCCCACAGAACGCGGACGGAACAGGTTAACGCAACCACCGGCGGCCAGCAGAATCGACTTGGCGGTGTAGATGTGGATGGTGTTAGTACGCACCGAGAAGCCGACAGCGCCAGCAATGCGCGACGGGTCGTTCTTGTCGTTGAGCAGCTTGACGATGAAGATACGCTCTTCGATACGCGACAGGCCGAGGGCCTTCTTGGCGGCTTCAGCGACGATCCACTTGTAGGATTCGCCGTTGATCATGATCTGCCATTTACCCGAACGAACCGGCATGCCGCCGTCCTTGAGAGCCGGCAGCCCTTCTTTTTGTGCTTCTGCGCCATCGTGACGGACGCCTTCAGCGTCGGTCTTCCAAATCGGCAGGCCCCATTCTTCGAACAGGTGCACGGAGTCATCAACGTTACGGCCCACATCGTAGGCCAAGTCGTCACGGGTGATACCCATCAGGTCGTTGGAGACCATGCGGGCGTAGTCGGCCGGATCCTGCTGACCACCGATGTAGGTGTTGATGGCGGACAGACCCTGGGCAACGGCACCCGAACGGTCCATGGCGGCTTTATCAACCAACTTGATTTTGAGTTCGACGCCGGACTCAGCCTTGACGGCATCGGCCCAGCGCATCATTTCGTAAGCAGCGCCACAACAGGCCATGCCGCCACCGATCATCAGAATATCCAGTTCTTCCTGGACGATCTTCGGGTTACCGAAAGTTCCTTCAGACATATCTTTTCTCCAAGTAAGTTATTAGTTGATCTTCGTCGATTATTTGCGACGGATCAGTTCGTCAGGATTGCCGGCGCGGAAGCCACCCATCATTTCCTTGGTGTACACACCATCCAGCGACAAGTCGGCCATTTTCGGCATCGGTTTGTTGCCGTAAGGATCGATGGAACCTTCGGCGGTGGTGCGGATCGGGAACTTGAAGCGCTTCATGTTGCCGTTGCGGAACTTGATCGTCCACATGATCGAGTCGGAACCGCGCATCGGCTGTACCGAGCCACCGAGCGGCACGATGTCGGCGTAGTGGCGGACTTCGATCGCGCTTTGCGGGCAAATCTTGACGCAGGAGTAGCACTCCCAGCACTGCTCAGGCTCTTGATTGAAAGCCTTCATGGCATGGCCGGTCATCGAACCGTCCTTGTCCAGCATCATCAAGTCGTGCGGGCAGATGTACATACAAGCGGTCTTGTCTTGCCCCTTGCAACCATCGCATTTCTCGGTTCTCACATAGGTTGGCATAACTACTTACTCCTTTGTTGTGGTGAAATGAATAACAAAAACACTAACCTGTCTTGGATTTTTGCTGCCGTAACGCTAACTTGGCAGCGGACCGGTGGCAGGTTTTACTTCCTCTCGTTAATCGAGTCCGGCGTAGTACTCACGCAGAATTTCGAGAACTTCTGGACGACTAAACTCGGCTGGAACTTCAGCCCCTTCGGAGAGCGACTTGCGCAGTTGCGTTCCCGAAACTTGCAGGCGATCAGCGTCATCGTGCGGGCAGGTGCGGCCAGAAGCCATGCCGCCACACTTATAGCACCAGAAGGAAATGTCGATTTTCATCGCTTCTGTTTGCAGCGCGCCCTTGGGCAGATGATCGAAAATATGGTGTGCGTCGAACGGTCCATAGTAGCTGCCAACGCCAGCATGATCGCGACCGACGATTTGATGCGAGCAGCCATAGTTTTGGCGGAAGACGGCATGCAACAGCGCCTCACGCGGGCCGGCGTAGCGCATATCCAGCGGGTAACCGGCTTGAATAACCGTCTTTTTGACGAAATAATTTTCCGTTAGCGTCGAAATGGCATTAGCGCGTACTTCAGCCGGAATATCGCCCGGTTTGAGGTTGCCAAGCAGTGAGTGGATCAGAACGCCATCGCAGGTTTCAATGGCAATCTTGGCCAGATATTCGTGCGAGCGGTGCATCGGGTTGCGCGTTTGGAAAGCCGCAACCTTGCTCCAGCCCATAGCTTCGAATTGCGCACGCGTCTGTTTCGGCGACAAAAAGAGGTCACCGTATTTTTCAGGGAAATCACCCTGCGACAGTACCTTGATCGGGCCGGCCAGATTGATATCGCCCTGCTCCATCACCAGCTTGACGCCAGGGTGCTTCGGGTCGGTTGTCTTGAATACGGTGGCACATTCGTGTGCCTTGTCAATCGAATACTTTTCAGTAACGCGCATGGTGGCGAGTATGGAGCCGTCTTCCGGGTCGGTGAGCGCGACATCGCCCCCGATCTGGATTCCATCCGCCGTCGCTGGATCGGTGGAGAGCGTAATCGGGATCGGCCAGAACAAGCCACTTGCCGTCTTCATCCCATCACAAACTCCAGACCAATCGGCGTGCGACATGAAACCATCCAGAGGCGTAAATCCACCGATGCCCAGCATGATGATGTCGCCTTTTTCGCGTGAACTCACGCGCACCTTTGGCAAGGTAGCCGCACGCGCTAATTCGGCGGCAAGTTCATTGCCTTCAAGCAGTAATTCCAGCAGGCCGTGCCCGCCATGAGGTTCAACTAGAGCCATGGTGTTAGTTCCTCCTTGTATTGAGAGCTTTGTTCGCGTGCTGCAGAGCTATCGCGTCGAAGATTCTCATATTGTTTGAATATTAAACTAATTAAAAAACTATTTACAGCATGTCATACGAGAGTTACAAACATATTGATCCAGCGCAAATTTAGCTCACGGCCTGGTAATAGATATTCTGTGGGTGGTTGGCCTGAGCAAAGAAAAACCAACGCTCTGCCAGCAGTCCAGGGTATTGCACGACAAAAGCGAGCGAAAGCAAGGCTGGCAGGCTACCCCATAGTCCCGCCGCCAGAAGCAGGGCAGGCAGGACGAATACGCCGACCATGAATATCCATTTGATCGAACGTAGTTCAATCGGCGAGCGGCCATGAAAAAACTCTCGCGTATTGAACGCTCCCCCCATGAATCCTGTTGATGTTTGCACAATCTGCGGGTGCTTAATGCCGATTGCTGTTTGCACGGTTGATTTTGGCCTGAGTCGACGATTTCGCATTAGGGATGCGCTGCGGCTGACAAAGCCGAGCAGAGTAATGATGAAGGCCCATGTTCCAAAGAACTGTACGAGTTCTGGTGCTTTGTAAGCAGCGAATGCCGTCGCGAGAGAGAATCCCGAAGCGCTACCCAACAAAACATAGTTAATAACCGTCAGCGGGCTGTTCCATTCACGCAGGAACGGCAGGCAGGCATAAATCATTGCCGTACAGACGAAGAGCGCAAACGCCAGAAGAGTACCCAGTACCCCGAGAAGCACGGATACATCAATGACCACACCGGATTCGAGGGTTGCCAGCACAAACTTCCAGTCCAGCAGGTGGGTCAGTCCGTAGAGAAAAAGTACCCCCATAAATGCCGGAAGAACGATGACTTCACGCGATAACCATGAAGTACGCCACATCGCCGCTGCGCGCCAAGCACGTTCGGGACGACCGAGGTGAAGAAACGAGGCCGCCAGTCCGGCCAGCAGAAAGAGCAGAGCAATCAGACTGCCGTGTGCGTAGAAGGCGTGTTCGTTTAGTTGGGGCAACAAGCCGAACAGGATATAGGACTGCGTTGTAAACAGAGCCAGAAATAGCCCTTGCGCCGCACCGATGAGCGTCGTTAAAAAAATGACTGAGAAGGCTGGTTTCATGATTCTTGTCGTCTACCAGGACATCACGTCGTCGAGCGAGGGTTCCGACTTGGCCGGCTTAGGCAGCAGGCCGTCTATCTTCAACGGATTGTCGGCACGCTCAAGTTCGTCTTCGTGAATGTGCAGGTTGGTCTTGCGCCTTGGCAAGTAGTGATTCGATGGATGTGTACCCCACTCAGGCATCAGCGGATATCCGGCGTTTTCGCGTATGGCGAGCGACACAATGGAGTCGGGATCATGAATGTCTCCGAAGAGGCGCGCGCTAGTCGGGCAAGCCAGCACACAGGCCGGTTTCCGTTCACGCTCAGGGAGCGTGTTATCGTAAATTCTATCGACGCAAAGCGTGCATTTGGTCATTACCCGACGGTTCTCGTCGAACTCGCGCGCGCCGTAAGGACATGCCCATGAGCAGTATTTGCAACCAATACATTTGTCGTAATCGACGAGCACGATGCCATCGGCGGCACGTTTGTAACTCGCACCGGTTGGACATACCGGCACGCAAGGGGGATCTTCGCAATGCAGGCAAGACTTGGGGAAATGCACTGTCTGCGTGTTCGGGAATTTTCCGACTTCAAAAGTTTGTACGCGGTTAAAAAAGGTGCCCGTTGGGTCAGCTCCGTAAGGATTGAAATCGGCCAGAGGGCCGGCTGAACCAGACGTATTCCATTGTTTGCAATTCGTCACGCAAGCCTGGCAGCCCACGCAGACATTAAGGTCGATAACCAGAGCGAGCTGGGTCATAGCAAGCTCCCCCAAGCACTTTCGGAGAGAATGGTGAGCGGGAGTGCAAAATTGCGATGCAATGTCATTTACGCCCCCGCTTGCCGGCGAAGTAGGCTTGCCAGCCTGGGTTCTTGTCACCTGTCCCCGGCGCCGCCGGTACCGCCTTGAACTGCGGCGAGGTGTTAGCCGGTTCTTCGGGATCGGCTTTGTAAATCCGTACCCGCACGTCAAACCAGGCGGCTTGCCCGGTGACCGGGTCGGAATTGGAGATCGGTGCAGCGGATGCGCTTGCCCCCGGCAACTCTTCCGAAATCAGGTGGTTGAGCAGAAAACCACGCTGCGACTCGTTAGCATCGGCATCAAGATGCCAGGCACCGGCTGCTTTGCCAATTGCGTTCCACGTCCACACCGTACCCGGCTCGACCGCTTCGGAGTATTTGGCCATACAGCGCACTTTTCCCCACTGCGACTCGACCCACATCCAGCCGCCATCGTCAATGCCTTGCGCACTAGCGGTTTGCGGGTTAACGTAGAGATGGTTGTGGCTGTGAATCTGACGCAACCAGGCGTTTTGCGAGTCCCAGGAGTGGTACATGGCCATTGGGCGCTGCGTGATCGCACTGAGCGGATATTTGGCACGATCAGTCTTTTGCGCCTCAAGCGGTTCGTAATAGAAGGGCAACGGGTCGAAATATTCTTCGATATTCTTTTTCAGGTGTTCCGGCGGCTTGCGTGACAAGCCTTTGCCCTGCGCCGCCGAACGGAATTTTTGCAGCACTTCTGAATACAAGTGAATCAGAATAGGCTCGGCGTAACGGGTAATCCGGCTGCGCTGCGACCACTCCAGGTAGCCCTTGTTCCAGTTGCGCATGTACTGGTAGGAGAGCGGCAACTTGTGGTGATAGACGCAGTTGTTTTGTGCATACATCTCCCACTGGCGGGGATTCGGTTCGCCACGCATAAATTTTTCGCCACCTTTGCCACGCCAGCCGGCGAGGAAACCGATTCCCGAACCGGTGTCGGTTTCATAGTTGACGATGAAGTCGGGATAATCGCGGAATTTGCGCGTGCCATCAGGGCGCACGAAGGCCGGCAAGTTCAGGCGGCCAGCCAGTTCGATCAATACTTCCTGGAATGGCTTGCACTGCCCAGTAGGCGGCACGACCGGAATCCGAATGGAGTCTACCGGGCCATCGAATTCCGAAATCGGACGATCAAGCATCGACATCACGTCGTGTCGTTCGAGGTAAGTGGTATCCGGCAGTACGAGGTCGGCGAACGCCGTCATCTCCGACTGGAAAGCATCACAGACAACGATGAAGGGGATCTTGTACTCGCCGTCTTCTCCTTTGTCGTTGAGCATCTTGCGTACTTCAACCGTGTTCATGGTTGAGTTCCACGCCATGTTCGCCATGAAAATCATCAGCGTATCAATGGGGTAGGGGTCACCACGCCACGCGTTGGTAATGACGTTGTGCATCATGCCGTGCACAGAAAGCGGATATTCCCACGAAAACGCCTTGTCGATACGCACTGGCTTTCCGTCATCGTCAACGAAAAGATCGTCGGGTTCCGATGGCCAGCCGAGGGCCAAGCCGTCCAACGGCGTATTGGGCTTAACAGCCAGCGGCGTATTCGGCGTTTTGGCGCAAGGCGGAATCGGGCGCGGGAAGGGCGCTTTGTGGCGGAAGCCGCCTGGCCGATCTATCGTGCCGAGCAGAGACATTAAAATCGCCAGCGAGCGGATGGTGTGAAAACCGTTCGAGTGCGCTGCCAAACCACGCATGGCATGAAAGGCAACCGGGTTGCCCGTAACGGTGTCGTGTTCCTTACCCCAGGAATCGGTCCAGGCAATCGGCAGTTCGATTTTCTGATCGCGGGCTGTAACGCCCATCTCATGCGCCAGGCGACGTATCGCTTCGGCCGGAATGCCGGTGATACCTGCCGCCCACTCTGCCGTGTAGCTCTCTACCCTTTCCTTGAGAAGCTGAAAGGCTGGCTTGACTGCCGTGCCGTCAGAAAGCGCAAATTCGCCGATCAACACCGGGTCGCAGCCCTCCGCGTGTGTGACCACGGGGCGGTTGGTCGCGCGATCCCACCACAGTTTGTTCTGTGGATCGAAGCAACCTTCTTCTTCAGGTACTTCAGTGCGCACGAACATGCCAAATTCGTCGTTGGCTTCGTTCATGTTGACCAACTCACCAGCGTTGGTATAGCGCACCAGAAATTCGCGGTCGAACAGACCCAGTGCAATGATTTCGTGAATCAGCGCCAGCAATAGTGCGCCGTCAGTCCCTGGTCGAATCGGTACCCACTCGTCGGCAATGGCCGAGTAGCCGGTACGCACCGGGTTGATTGAGATGAAGCGCCCGCCGTTGCGTTTGAATTTCGACAGGGCGATTTTCATCGGGTTGGAGTGATGGTCTTCGGCGGTGCCGATCATCACAAACAACTTGGCGCGATCAAGGTCAGGGCCGCCAAATTCCCAGAACGAGCCGCCAATCGTGTAGATCATGCCGGCCGCCATATTGACCGAACAGAAGCCACCATGCGCTGCGTAGTTCGGCGTACCGAACTGGCGGGCAAACAGTCCGGTCAGCGCCTGCATTTGGTCGCGGCCGGTAAATAAGGCGAATTTTTTGGGGTCGGTAGCGCGAATATGTTTGAGTCGTTCGCCTAGCGTGGAGAAGGCTTCTTCCCAACTAATCGGTTCAAACTCGCCCGCGCCACGCTCACTACCCGCCTTGCGGCGCAGGGGTTGTGTCAGCCGCGCTGGAGAATATTGCTTCATGATCCCCGACGACCCTTTGGCACAGATGACGCCCTGGTTCAGCGGGTGGTCCGGATTTCCTTCAATGTAACGCACTTCGCCGTCGCGCAAATGCACTCGTATCCCGCAGCGGCAGGCGCACATGTAGCAGGTAGTGCTGCGCATCTCGACACTCTTCGCTGAGGTAGGGCGTGCGAGTGGGTCATGAATTGGCGGCGAAGGTAATGAGCTCAATGGGGTGGGTCACTATTCTTTAGCAAACAGACGGCTGTGGCGCGCAGGAATGCTTAATGTTCAATTATTAAAATGAAAAAAGTACGCTCTTGAAGCTACTTTTGCCGAAACAGCATAAGCATCTATCGCTCTGTTCCGGCGTAGTTCATGCCTCTAAAGATGCCAAGCCGTATCCAAATGTTTCGTTTCGGATCCGGCTTGGGGCTTAAACCTTTAGATATACAGGCAAACGTCAGTATCGCCAGCGAAGCCCAGGAAGGTAGCGGCCCCGGCATACTCCGTTTCGTCGATAAAGTCTTTTTTGTCGAAGTCGAACAAATCAACCGTCATTTGACAGGCGATCATTTTTACGTCGCATTCGATGCAGGTATCGCGTAGCTCTTTGAGCGTAGCCACCCCTTTGTCGGCCATCTTCTTTTTCATCATCATGGTCGCCATCGCTTCCATTCCGGGCAGTGCCTGAACAAAGACCGGCATATCGACGGGCATGGGCATGGCCGGGTTGGCGAGCGGGCTAATTTTGACGTCGCTCAAGTCTTTGCGCAGGAGCTGCAGGCCGTAAAAAGTGAAGAATATCTGAACTTCCCATCCCAGTGCTGCGGCAGTAGAGGCCAGGATAAAGGGCGGGTAGGCCCAGTCCAAGGTGCCCTTGGTGGCGATGATGGCCATTTTTTTTGTGCTCACGATATCTCCTTTTTTGTGCGTTCTTGGTCGGCGTTAAATGCTAATGAAAGCCTGTTGATTCTTGTCTTGACGGATTTTTTACTTCTTCTTCAGGAAAAATACGAACGCCTTGCCTTGCTCACCGGTTTCCACCAGATCATTACCGGTTTGTTCGGCAAACGCTTTCATATCGGCGCAGGAACCCGGGTCGGTGGCGATCACGCGCAGAATCTGCCCGCTCGTCATATCGTTCAGTGCTTTTTTAGTCTTGACGATAGGCAGGGGGCAGGAAAGGCCGCTAGCGTCAAATTCTTTGTCAAAATTCATTCAGGTCTCCAGTGTTTAAGTAAGAAAAAATCGACGATAAACAACCCGCCAATAACCCTCACATTTAGCGAGATTGAGGCGGCGAAGTCCATAACCGTTCGGAGTGGGTGGGGTTACCCGTGTGGGTAATTTCCCCGCTCCAGTCAGATGCCGACAATGCCCCGACGCAACTATTCGGGCACGGAGAGCAACATGCCGCAGTGTAAATCAGAATTTGCCGATGAAGCTAACGCGGGGAGCCAGTCCGCTTTTACGCCTACGGCAGGGCAACGTGTTATTCCTATCCATCCGGTGTCGCAGGACGATTCAGCGGACGCTTGTTCCGGAGCCGAGTCGTTTGCGCTGATGGTGCTGGGAGATTCGATGGCACCGGAGTTTGTGGAAGGTGAAATCGTCGTGATTGAACCGGATGGCTTGGCGGTGGACGGTTCTTACGTGCTGGCTTTCGTTAGCGATGAATGGATTTTCCGCCAGCTACGAGGCGACGTAGGTCGCTGGGCATTGCATCCGCTCAACGCAGCGTATCCCACGCTGCCTCTGCCCGATTTTGCTGCGGTGCGTGGTGTCATTATTCAGAAGTCGAAACCGGGTCGGCGGCGAGCCAGTAAACGTTATGTCGCATAGTTGCATCGCTTGTCGATAGTTCTGGCTGGCGCCGACACCCACCTCTGGAAGCCGCGCCAATGCTCGATCTACAGAGGGGGTGCCCGGAGAGGCAATAAAGACGCCACTCTCCAGGCACCCCCTCTGTAGATTGTTTATCCATGCGGCTTTCAGCGCTGCAGCGGGATGCTTGGCCTTGGCATGCTCAAGGACTGCCCGGTGGAATCTTCCGTTCAACCGCATCCAGAATTCCACGCAGAATGTTGATCTCGTCGCGTTCGAGTTCAGCGCGTCCAAACAGGCGGCGTAGTTTGGGCAGGAGTCGTTTCGGTTGCCGGGGATCAAGAAATTCGGTGTGAATCATGACGCGCTCAAGATGCGCGTAAAAGCGTTCAATATCATCGTGGGTTGCCGGTGGTGAAGCAAAGGGAACCGCCTTGCTGACGACCGGCGGGTTTCCTGCGAATGCGGCCAGACGAAGTTCGTAACATAGCAACTGAACGGCCGACCCTAGATTTAACGATGTGTAATCCGGGTTGGCCGGAATAAAAACGGTGCGCTGACAGCGTTGCACCTCGGCATTGGACAAGCCGGCCGTCTCGTTACCAAAAAGCAGACATACTTCACCGTCGGCCGTCTGCGCCAGCAATTCCGGTGCAGCCTGACGCGCCTGTAGCGGTTCCGGACCGAGACTGCGCTGACGCGCCGATACGGCGACGGCAAAAACTGAATTCGCCAGAGCCGCATCCAGGTTTTTGCACACCAAAGCCTGTTCGAGAATATCGTCAGCGCCTACTGCGCGTGCGATGGCTTCGGCGTCGGGAAAAGATTTGGGGTTGACCAGGGTCAGGCGCGACAACCCCATCGTCTTCATGGCCCGCGCCGTAGCACCTATGTTGCCCGGATGGCTGGTATGCGAGAGAACAATCCGAATTTTATGCAGCACGCGCTCGGGGTCAGACAAAGGAGAATGAGGAGAATGAGACGCTGAGGGCTGGTTCATATTAAAATGCGCGATTCCACAAATAGAACGGACGGCTTGCGCCGCCCGTCGGGTTCTCAAAATGCATCCAGCACTGAATATCATGGTCAAGGCAGCGCGCAGCGCTAGCAAGATCATCAACCGCGCCGCACACGATCTTGACCATTTGACGGTTACTACCAAGCGTCAAAGCGATTTCGTTACCGAGGTGGATCGCGCAGCCGAGGCGGCCATCATCGACGTACTGCGCGAGGCCTATCCTGAGTACGGAATTTTAGCAGAAGAGTCCGGCGAGTCCGCCGGGCAGAACGCTGGCAGCGAATATCAGTGGATCATCGACCCGCTGGATGGCACCACCAACTACATCCACGGCTTTCCGCAATACGCCATTTCTATCGCTCTGGCGCAGAAAGGGCAGCTCATTCACACACTGGTTTATGACACGGTGCGGAATGAAATGTTCACTGCCAGCAAGGGCGGTGGTGCTTTTCTCAACGAACGCCGCATCCGTGTCAGCAAGTGTTTAAAACTGGAAGAAGCTCTGCTGGGGACTGGTTTTCCCTATCGCGTTTTTGAGCATGTCGACGCTTATCTAGGGATTTTCAAGGAGTTGATGCAGAAAACCTCTGGTATTCGTCGCCCCGGCGCAGCATCGCTTGATCTTGCCTACGTTGCATGCGGTCGCCTGGATGGTTTCTGGGAATTCGGTCTCGCGCCATGGGATATTGCCGGTGGAGCACTCTTGATTTCCGAGGCGGGCGGATTGGTTGGCGATCTTTCCGGTAACGAGCGTTATATGGAGACGGGCAATGTCATCGCCGGGACGCCGAAAGTATTTTCTCAACTGCTGCAAGTTATCGACGGTCATCGTACTGCTGGCTTAAAAGCTTAAATCAAGGGTTTCAGTGCCTGAATTGGCGCAGAGCCTTTTCAGGAATTATTCCGTTGTTCCTCATTTTTCTGACTGCAAGACGCCTTGCTTGCGGTCAATCGTCTGCATTCAGCGCGTCAATACTTTGACGTAAGCCAAAGTATTCCAGTGATAGGCGGTGCATTCTTTCGACTGTGCCGCTTTTATTGGAGTTACCGTTGAGTCCCATCGCACGCAATTTTCTTGCCCTGCTGCTTGTCGTCCTTCTTTCTGCCTGTGCATCACCACCGCTACGCGGTACGGGCGATCTGGGTGTCGTTATTGAGCGTGCCAGTGGTCATCTGACCTTGGTCGATACCACTCGTCGTGTGCCCTATGCCCGGATTGAGGGGTTAGGCGATCTTTCTCATGCCTCGCTCGTTTATTCGCGTGACGCGCGTTACGCATATGTTTTCGGTCGCGATGGTGGGTTGACCAAAGTCGATTTGCTTGAAGCGCGCATCGTCAAACGTGTCATGCAATCGGGTAACGCGATTGGCGGTTCGATTTCGCAGGATGGGCGCATCGTCGTGGCGCAAAACTACACGCCGGGCGGTATCAAGGCGTTCGACGCAGATACGCTGGAGTTGCTCTCCGAAGTACCCGCTGAATTCGAGCCGGGAAAATTTTCCAAGGTAGTCGGGCTGGCCGATTTGCCAGGCCAGCGTTTTGCCTACGCGCTGTTTGACGGTGGCGAGATCTGGGTAAGCGACTTTTCCGATCCGCAGCGCCCCATTACGTTACGCTACCCCGCCGGCCTGCAACCCTACGATGGTCTAGTGACGCCGGATGGCCGGCATTATCTGGCCGGTTTGTTCGGCGAAGATGGCGTGGCTCTGCTCGACACTTGGCTGCCGGAGCAGGGCGCACGCAAGATTCTGCAAAATTATGGCCGGGGCGAGGAAAAACTGCCGGTGTTCAAGATGCCGCACCTGCGCGGCTGGTCAATGGCGCAGGGACGTGCCTACTTACCGGCCATCGGTCGACACGAAGTCTTGGTTGTCGACGCCGAAAACTGGCGCGAGCAAGGGCGCATCAAAGTGAAAGGGCAACCGGTTTTTGTTATGGCGCGCCCGGATGGTCGGCAGATTTGGGTAAATTACGCATTCCCGGATAATGCCTGGGTCGAGGTCATCGATACATTGACCGGCAATATTATCAAGAGTTTCGATCCTGGCAAGGCTATCCTGCACATGGAGTTTACGCCGCGCGGCGAGCATGTCTGGCTCTCGGCGCGCGACGATAACAAAGTGCTGATCTATGACACGAAAACTTTTGCCAAGGTAGGTGAATTTGCTGCGCAGGCACCGAGCGGCATTTTCTTTACCAGCCGTGCGCAGCGCATTGGATTCTGAACATCATGTTTGAGAACATTGAGAATACGTTGGAAGCTTCTCTCGATTTTCGTCTACTCAACGACTTTCAGCGAAATTTTCCTCTCTGTCCGGCACCTTTCGCCGAACTGGCCTTGAAGCTGGGAGTGGCCGAAAGTGCGGTGCTGCGCATGCTGGAGCAATTGCGTCGCGAGGGAAAAATTTCACGGGTCGGTGCTGTGTTTGCGCCCAAACGTATCGGCACCAGCACACTGGCAGCGATGGCAGTTCCGCCGGATAGACTGGGTGCCGTTGCGGAGCTTGTCAATCGTCTTCCCGAGGTTAACCACAACTACGAGCGTGAGCACCACTACAACTTGTGGTTTGTAGTAACCGCCGGTTCGGAGGTGCTTTTGCAAGCGGCATTGGGTGCCATTGAGCAGGCATCCGGCTTTCCAGTGTTGAAACTACCGCTTTTGCACGAGTATCACATTGACCTGGGTTTTGCGCTCAATGGAAAAGGCAAGAAAATATCGCCCGCTCAGTCGCCACGAAACTTGATTTACCCAACTACATTGGGTGAACTTGAACGTCGTTTAGTGATGGCGTTGCAGGAAGGTTTGCCGCTCTTCATGCGCCCCTTTTCCGTACTTGCCAACCAGGTTGGTTGTGAGGAAAGTGAGGTGTTGGAACGCATTCGCTGTTGGTGCGAGGAAGGGGTTATCAAGCGTTTTGGTGTAGTGGTTCGCCATCGAGAATTAGGCTATACCGCGAATGCCATGCTGGTACAGGATGTGCCGGATGAGGCGATAGCCAGTATTGGCGAGGCGCTAGCCGCCGAGCCTGATGTGACTTTGTGCTACCGCCGACCGCGTGTGCAGCCCGATTGGCCGTATAACCTCTTTTGTATGATCCACGGTCAGGCGCGCCTCGAAGTAGAAGCGAAGATCGCCGAATTGCGCGAACGCCACTGTCTTGTCGATTACGCACATGACACCCTTTTTTCGCTGACTCGCTTCAAGCAGATGGGCGCGCGCTATGCATGAGGTCGCTGTTCTCGATGCGCTGGATCGCACCATCATCGATGCTTTGCAGGGAGATTTTCCGATTAGTCAGCAGCCGTATGCCGACGCCGCACATGCTTTGGGTATCGATGAGCAGACTTTAATCGACCGCTTGCAGGGGATGCTTGATCGGCGGATTCTGACGCGTTTCGGCCCGATGTTTCAAATCGAACGGATGGGAGG
>CAXNNH010000007.1:0-17088 GCA_964203325.1 Burkholderiales bacterium
GGCGTCAAATGGCCGTTGACGAAGACGTAGACACCCAGCAACAGGATCATCGGCACCAAATAACGCGTCCCGGTCGTCAGCAGTTCGCCGATCGGCGCACGCAGAGGGGGTGCTTTCGGCGCATTAGGTGCATTAGACGTATGGGGTGCATTTCGTGTTTGTGTATCTCGCGCCAGCACCAAACCCACGATCGAGGCGGCCAGGAAAAGCACGGTGACCTCCCCCAGCGTATCGAGACCGCGGTAGGTGACGACGATAGCGGTCACGATGTTGGCCGCACCAATGTCGGCAGCCGTCCGTTCGGCGTAGTAGCGGGCCGTGAGGTTCAAGTCAACGTCGGGCGTATAACCGAACAACAATGTGGCGAAAACGCTGCCGACAGCAAGCAGCAGCATTAGTGCGACAAGGCGTTTAATCATGATTGCTCTCCATCGTGTTCGCCGCCGCGTACGCGGCTAAGTACGAAGAAGAAAAGGAAGGTGGTCAGCCCGCTGCCGATCGCCGCCTCGGTCATGGCCACATCGGGCGAAGCCAGAATAAGGAACAAAATCGAGCCAAGCAGGCTAACCAGTCCAGCGGCAAGGATCGCAATGGGTAAATTATTGTCGCGAATAGCGACCATTCCGGCAACGATCATGGCCAGGCAGAGCAGCGCAGCCATAGTGGGCAGCAGATGGATCATGCTTTCTCTCCACTATCTTCAGCCAACTTGTCGACCATCGTACCCGGCGCCATTTCACAACCACTGCGGTGTGCAGCGCGCGCCAGCACTTGCGACGAAAGCGGGTTAGTAAACAAGGCGAAAAGTCCGATCAGTAATAATTTCAAGCCCCACTCCGGTCGCAGACAGGCGATGCCGGCCAGCGACAGCAGCGTGCCTAATGTCGTGGCCTTGGTGCCGGCCTGAATGCGATTGAGCACGTCGGGCATGCGCACCAAGCCCAGCCCGCCCAGAAACAGGAAGATTGAACCGAGAACGAGCAGCAAACCACCGAGTAGTTCGACTAAATACATCATCACAAGCCCCGCTCCAGATAACGGGCGACGGCAATCGCTCCGAGAAAGGACAGCAGCGCATAGACCAGCGCTACGTCGAGATAGATGCCACGTCCTTCGAGAAAGGCGATCAACACGATACCGGTAATGCCGATAGTGGTCAGCACGTCGAAAGCAACGACGCGATCAGCCGCCGACGGGCCATGAAAGAAGCGCCAGAGGGTAAGCAAAAAACCCGTGCCGGCCAGCATGGCGGCCAGAGTGATGAGAGAATCAACCATACATGACCTCAAGATAATGCTCGAAACCGCTGACGATGTTGGCTGTCGCCATCTCGATGTCGGCCGAATCGACGGTGACGCAGTGAATATAAAGCCACTCGCCGTTTAGTTCGACCGTCAGCGTACCGGGCGTCAGCGTGATGGAATTGACCAACAGCATCCGTCCCATACGGCTTTTGAGTTTGGTACGCACCTTGACGATGCCTGGACTGACGGGTAGAGCGGGGGACAAAACGATGGCGGCAATGCTCAGATTGGACTTCACCAGCTCTTTGAAAAAGAAAAACAAATACAAAAACGTAAAGCCGAGGGCACGCGGCGTCGGGCGTAAATCGGAGAAGATCGCGATGCCGTCGCGGAACAGCAACGCAATGATGAAGGCAGCCACTCCACCGACGATTAGCACATCGCTGGCCAGCGAACCGTTCAGCCATACCCAGAAAAAAACGAGGGTCGCGAACAGCAACGCACGATCTCGCACTTTTTTTATTGATTTCGTCATGGTCTCGCCTTTCGTCCCAACATACATGCCGCAAAATCAGGCAAGTCCGCACTTCTATTTAGCAGGAGTGCGCTCTGCGTTGTGCTGACCGGTACACACGACGGCACGCCCCCTTCGACAAGCTTGCTATGGGTGTAGCCAGACGCTGTCGAGCGCAGCATCCGTGAATTCGCCATTACAGGCACTTGACGCCCGGAGCCAAATATCCCAACTGCGCTGGATGCGGGTTCTTGATAGGGTCTAAATGAGTTCATCAGGGCATTCTAATATAAATTTGTTACCGAAATGTTGCATTGCGATTGATCTGGATCAAACATTGGCCAGGTTAAAATTTTAAGGATTATTGGCCAATAACGAACTTCTCTTGGCTGCAACGAAGCAAAAACAGACCTATTTCCAGCAGGGATTCCGACCGGCTAACGCGCTCGAAACGATCAAAAAATTGATCACAGTGAACACCGCACCCCTGAGAGCCGCGCCAATAGGCGATCTACAAGGGTGCTGCCCGGAGAGCCAGTAAACACGCCACTCTCCAGCCCTCTGCACCGGAGAGCCTTTATCCATGCGGCTTCCAGCGATGCCGGCTTTAGCGCATGTATTTTGTACGCACCCGGCGTCTTTTTTCTCTTACTTTGACGAATCACCTTCAAGTCCGCGTTGACGCCCACATCGAACGGACACTTGAGCATCGGCTAGTTCAAGCACCCCGCTATATTCCGCAGTGCACCATTGATTTTTCCACCGTTTTTATGGCTTCCATCTCGCGGCTGTGCTAGCGTTAGCGGCTTTATCTTGTGCCATGTGGATGCTTGCGTGAAAAGATATACCTCCCTCCTGGACTCTCCTGGCGACACCCGCGTCGATCCACTCCCCCGTTTTTAAGATGGCGCTCTACGTTTCCTCTACTCGTCGTCGACTGCTAGCCATGATCGCTTTGCTAGCTCTGATAGCCTTGCCGTGGCTGGCCCAGCTACTGGAACAAACGTTTTATGTCAGCCTGGCCAGCCGGATGCTGATTTTCGCGCTGGTTGCCACCAGCCTTAATCTGGTGATTGGCTTTGGGGGCATGATCTCTTTTGGTCACGCCGCCTTTTTTGGCGCCGGGGCCTACAGCGTGGCGATCCTGGCGCAAAACGGTGTGGTATCGGCAGGATTGGCCTGGCCACTCGCCGTGGGCGTCGCCGCACTGCTGGCCTTGTTGATCGGCGCCATCAGTCTGCGCACACGCGGCGTGTATTTCATCATGATCACGCTGGCTTTCGCGCAGATGGCTTTCTATCTTGTCGTCTCGCTCAAATCCTGGGGCGGCGATGATGGGCTGGCCCTGACACAGCGTTCGAGTTTCGGCAGCTTCGACCTGAAAGACGACGCCGTTTTTTACTACGTCGTTCTCGGCCTGTTGGCCGCCGTACTGTTTGCCTTAGACCGTTTGGTTCATTCACGTTTTGGGCGAGTGATTCAAGGCATCCGCGAAAACGAGGTGCGCATGGAGGCGCTCGGCTATCCGGTTTTGACCTACAAGCTGGTCTGTTTTGTCATCGGAGGGGCGCTGGCCGGGCTGGGCGGTGCGCTGATGGCCAACCAAGCCGGACTGGCCAGCCCCAATCTGCTTTATTGGACACAATCCGGCACGCTCATGGTGATGGTTGTTCTCGGTGGCGTCGGCAGCCTTTATGGCGGACTGGTCGGCGCCGGATTGTTACTGTTGGCCGAAGAACTGCTGGTCGAGCTGACGCCGCACTGGCAAATCGGCCTTGGCCTGGTGTTACTGGCCGTCGTTCTGTGGGCACCCAATGGTGTCACCGGCTTATTTGCCCGGAAGCATGACAATGCCTGAAAGCGATTTACTGCTCGATGCTCGCGCGGTGAGCAAACACTTCGGCGGCGTTTATGCCCTCAATCAAGCGACGCTCGCTGTCGTGGACGGCGAAATTCACGCGCTGATCGGTCCGAACGGTGCCGGCAAGACCACGCTGATTCATACGCTTTCCGGCAGCTTGCGCCCCGATCAAGGCTGCGTGCGCTTTGCCGGAATTGACATTGCGCAGCGCCCAATGCATGAAAGGGTTGCGCTCGGCCTGGCGCGTTCTTATCAGATCACCAATATCTTTAAACGCCTGACTGTACTCGACAACGTGGCGCTGGCAGTGCAGGCGCGAACGCGTGATTGGGGCTCGAGTTTCCGCTTCTGGCGGCCATTTTCACTCGATACGGGTATTGTTGACGAAGCCTATGCCCTACTCAATCAGGTGGGACTGGGGACGCTGGCCCAGCGCCGTGCCAGCCATCTGGCTCATGGTGAACAACGCGCCCTGGAAATGGCGCTAGCGCTGGCGACGCGACCGAAGCTTTTGCTGCTCGACGAACCGATGGCCGGCATGGGGCCGGAAGAATCGGCACGCATGGTCGAGCTGATCGAATTCCTGGCACGCAAAGTGACAATATTGCTGGTTGAACATGACATGGACGCAGTATTTCGGCTGGCTGACCGCATTTCGGTGCTGGTCGGCGGCAGCATCATTGCCACCGGATCGCCCGAGGAAATTCGGGCCGATGCCGGGGTGCGGCGCGCTTACCTGGGCGACGGCTCGGAACGTGTGCAAACGGAGCCTGTGTTTTGAGTGCGCTGCTGGAGATTGATGGACTGGAAACGGCCTACGGGGCAAGCCAGGTACTGTTCGGTGTAAACCTGTCGATTGCCGAGGGTGAAGTGGCGACACTGCTCGGGCGCAACGGCATGGGCAAGACAACAACCGTGCGTTCGATATGCGGGTTGACGCCGCCGCGTAGCGGCAGCATCCGTTTCGCCGGATCGCGTATTGACGGCATGCCAGCAGACCGCATCGGGCGAGCGGGGATTGCACTGGTGCCCGAAGGGCGGCAAATTTTTGCCAATCTGAGCGTACGCGAAAACCTGGTGGCGTTTGCCGCCAATCGTCATGCGGTGCAGCAGCCGTGGACGCTGGATCGCGTCTATGCCTTTTTTCCGCAACTCATCGAACGGGCAAATAATCTCGGTGGTCGCCTCTCCGGCGGCGAACAACAGATGCTGGCCATCGGTCGCGCGCTGATGACCAATCCGAAATTGCTGATTCTGGATGAGGCCAGCGAAGGGCTGGCCCCGCTGGTGCGCGAAGAAATTTGGCGTTGTCTCGATGCACTGCGTGGCAGTGGGCAAACCATCCTGGTCATCGACAAGTACGTTGAACGTCTAATCGCGATGGCCGACCGTCACACCATCCTAGAGCGCGGCAGTGTCGTTTGGCAAGGTAGCTCCGCCGAACTGGATGCCGATCACAGCATCTGGCATCGCCACTTGGGGATTTGAGCCTGAAAATAAATTCAAGCAAAAGAAGGTAAAACGCGCCTGCTTTTCTTGTTTCTTGTTCTTTGCTGGCGCTACTTACTGCTTTACTGTTTTACTCTTCGAGCAAGGCAGAAAGTTCGCGTTCAAGCAGCTTCTCGTCGCCAAGGTTGAGCTCGACCAGACGGCGCAGATGGGTCACGCTGTCCAGATCGATGCTTTGACAAACTAGTCCGGCATAGAGTCCATGAACGTGCGTTACTTTCGTTTCCATGCGGATGTGATCGCCTGCGGCGTCGAGGCGAACGCGCAGCGTACAAGGTGCTCCGCTTTCCAGTTGTGTCTTGGCGGGTAGTCGAACGAGAGCGCCTTTCAGCGAGAGGTCTGCGACGACAACTTCGACATTACGGTCGCTGAGTACCAAGTGTGCGGGTGAGTGAAAAGCGATGCGGGAATAGTGACGGCGTTCGTTGCTCACAGCAGTGTTCTCCGATGGTTTACCTGGCTCGCATGTTACCCCAAAGCAACTTGTGCAGTTGCAACTGGAAACGTACAGGCAGGCGGTCGGCCAATATCCATTCGGCCAGTGTTTGTGCGGCCAGCGCTCCTTGAACAGGAGAAAAAAGAAGGGGGCACCGACTATCGAGCTGATGTTCGTGAAGGATGTCGCGCGCCCATTCATAGTCCGCCCTATCCTTGAGCACGAACTTGAGTTCGTCCTGGCGGTTCAAGAGCGTAAGGTTACGCCAAAGGTTCTTGTCGCATTCACCCGAACCAGGTGCCTTGAGATCGACGACACGTGCAACGCGAGGATCGACACCGGAGATATCAAGTGCCCCCGAGGTTTCCAGCGACACCTGGTAGCCCGTATCGCATAACAACGTCAACAGCAGCAGACAGGCTTTCTGCGCCAACGGCTCGCCGCCGGTAACGCATACCCAACGAGTTGCATGGCGAGCTGTTTCATCGAGAATTTCGGCTAGGGTCATGCTGCGCCCCCCGGAGAAAGCGTAGTCGGTGTCGCACCAAACGCAGCGCAAGGGGCAGCCTGTCAGTCGTATAAACACCGTCGGCAGACCGACACGCGAGCTTTCCCCTTGCAGAGAATAAAAAACCTCGCTGATTTTCAGAGAATCCTGCTTGCTGCCGCTTCCTGCGATTCCTAAACTTCCTGCGCCCCCTGTTTCCTCCACGCGACTGCTCCTAGCCTACTTCTTTTTCAGGCGTTGCTTGGCGATCACTGCTGCAGGGCTATCGGGATACTTGCTGAGAACGATCTCCAGGGTTGCTTTTGACGCCTTAACGTCACCAAGCTCTTGCTGGCAGGTTGCGATGTTGATCGTGGCGTCGGGGGCTTTAGCGTGGTTCGGCCACTTGCTCAAGAGGAGTTTCTGAGCATCGATGGCCTTTTTGCAGTCGTGTAGCGCATAGTGCGCATTTCCCAGCCAGTACTGAGCGCTCGGTGTTAGCGAGCTTTCCGGATAAGTTTTGGTAAAGGAATCAAAGGCGCTAGCCGACTCCTTGAGCTTGTTGGCTTTGAAAAGATTCAGAGCGGCTTCGTAATCGCGGGACTCTGCCGCAGGGTCGGATGCGGCCACTCTGGGCGCAATGGTTTTGCCATCGTCAGCGGGTTTGGCTTCCGGCGTGTGAGCAGGAGCTTCGATCTTGCGCAGGCGGCCGTCGAGATCCACATAAAAATCTTGCTGTCTTTTCTTGGCCGATTCCAATTCATAAGTGAGCGATTCGACTTGGCCGCGTAAACGCGCACTTTCTTCGCGTAACGCCTGAATCTGGTTCGCTAGCTCGAACTGCGCCTTGGCTGAGGTGTCGAGGCGCTCGTTTGTCTTAACGGTCAGGTTGTTAATCTGGCGTCGCGCCTCCTCGTCGTCGAAGACCCCTGCCCCGGCTTGCTGCGAAGCGATGGCGAGCAACAGCATTGCAAGAGCGTGCTGTAAAAACGAAGGGACGCAAAGGTGGTTGCGGATCAAACGATCGCGAGATCGACACAACAACATGTCAGAATTCGCCCGTGTAGAGCATGTCACCGCGACGGTTCTGTGCCCAGGCGGCTTCATTTTGTCCTTCGTTTTTCGGCTTTTCTTCGCCCAGACTGACCGACTCAAGCTGCTCTTCCCGAGCACCGAGCAGAGCCAGCATTTTTTTAAGCGCGTCGGCACGCTTTTGGCCGAGAGCCAGATTGTATTCCCGGCTACCACGCTCGTCGGTGTTGCCCTGGATCAGCATTTTGAACTGACGGTTATCGGCCAGGAACTTGGCGTGCGAGGTAACCAAGTCCTTGTATTCTGCCTTGACCTCAAAGCTATCGTAATCAAAGTACACGCTACGCTTGGAAAGAATGCTGCTTGGATCAGTAAGCGCCGCCGGCAGTCCGCGCCCTTCTACCCCGCCCGTCCTCACCGTCGCAATACTCGGCCCACCGGTCAAGGTGCTGCCACTGCGCGATTCCACAGGAGCACCCTCCTGCTCAGGCTCCGATGGCGTCGAACTGCACCCCGCAGCCAGAGCGGCCAAAACTGTCGATAATAGAATGCGATGTTTCATGTGGTTCAACTTCATGGTGTTACTCCTGCTTGAATAGTCGAAATTTTGTAACCGGGAGAGCAGAATGGAAAATACAGAAAGCCGCGTGGCGAGATAGCGGACTACCGCGCCTGACTGGAAAAAGGTGCCCATGCGGGTTCGCGCACATCACCGGCAGAGACGGAAAGACGCTGTTTAACTCTTCCGTCGACAGATACGGCGGAGAGTACGCCGCGCCCCCCGAGTTCGGTGGCAATCAGAATCATCCGCCCGTTCGGCGCAAAACTGGGCGACTCATCTTTGTGTGAGTCGGTTAATACCTGGACCTGCTTGCTCGACAAATCCATCAGAGCCAAGCGAAAGCTTCCTTCGCGCCGACTAATAAACGCCATTGATTTGCCGTCTGGCGAAAGTCGCGGTGTGACGTTATAAGTACCGTCGAAGGTAACCCGCTGGGCATCGCCGCCATTCGCACCAATGCGGTAAATCTGTGGGCTGCCCCCCTGATCCGAGGTGAAGTAAACGAATTTGCCATCAGGTGAAAAACTAGGCTCCGTGTTAATGCCGTTCGACATCGTCAAACGCTTGACTCCCGATCCATCGGCGTTGATCGTGAAAACCTGGGAGCCACTCTCCTTGCTCAACACGACGGCCAACTTGCTACCGTCCGGGGACCAGGCTGGCGCGGAGTTAGATCCCTTGAAGTTGGCCACTGCAATGCGTCGCCCGGTGGCAAGCGAGTGAACGTAGATGACCGGCTTCTTGTTTTCGAACGACACATAGGCCAACCGACTACCATCGGGCGACCAAGTCGGCGAAATAATGGGTTCCCGCGAAATAAGGGCCGCCTGTGCATTTTGCCCATCCGCATCGGCAATTTGCAGCTCAAAACGACCGATACCGCCTTTCACCACATAAGCGATGCGCGTCGAAAAAATACCCGGTTCGCCAATCAGTTTCTCGTAGATAGCGTCGGCAATGCGGTGCCCAGCCGCACGCAGCATGGGCATCGAGGTGATGAATGCGGAACCTGCCAAAACGCCCTGTTTGTTTACGTCATACAGCCGGAAGCGTGCCTCCTGCCTTCCGTCGCCGCTTGAGGCAATGCTGCCTGCGGCCAGTGCGTCGGCACCTCGTGTTTTCCAGTCAGCGTAGATCGGGCTGGATGCTTCCGTGAGCACGGTACCACTCGTATCGACCATTCTGAACAAGCCGCTACGCTCAAGGTCGCTCCGCACCACGGATGTAAGCGCGCGGGCCACCCCAGGATCGCCACCGAAGTCAGCAATAGCGAGTGGAATACGGTTTGCCCCCGCACCGGTAATTTCAATGGTCAACTCGGCATAGGCCGGGATTTGCGACAGCAGGAGATAGCCGACAGCGATCAGAGTTAGGCGAATTGATGTGGACAGATATCGAAGCATTGGGCAAGCTGGTCCATTAAAGAAGCGGCGATTATATCGTGTTGCTATTCTGACGTTACCGTGTTTCAAACAGTGCGTTGACCTGTTGTAGATCGTCCTCGCCCAGCGAACCGACTGCTGCTTTCAGTTTGAGCTGCGCTAATAGCGTATCGAAGCGGGCTTTGGCCAGATCTCTTTTGGTCGAGTACAGTTGTTGTTCGGCGTTCAGCACGTCGATATTGATGCGCACGCCGACTTCATAGCCCAGTTTGTTCGATTCCAGCGCGCTGCTACTCGACACTAGAGCGGCTTCCAGCGCACGTACTTGTGCCAAGCCGTTGACTACGCCCAGATAGGACTGGCGCGTGCCGAGTGCGGCGCTGCGTTTGACGCTTTCTAGCGACGACGCAGCCGCATCGCGGTTGGCGAGCGCTTCGCGTACCTTGGAATTGACCAACCCGCCCTGATAGATCGGGATATTGAGTTGCAGGCCGACAGAGCGGGTCGTACTCTCCAGACGGTTGGTGCCGAGCTGGGAAGCTCCGGCGTTGCTCTCGCCATAGTTGGCTACTGCGTCGAGCGTCGGATAATGTCCGGCGCGGTTGCGTTCGACTTCCCTCTCGGCTAATTCAGCCGCCGCCTGCTGCGCTTGCACGGCAAAGCTATTTTTCTCGGCGGCATCGACCCATTGTTCCATTCCGGCCGGTTGCGGCGGCGCCAGGGTGGCTTTTGCTTGCAGGCGGTTGAGGTTGCCGGCGTCTTTGCCGACGATGACGCGCAGCGCGAAGCGCTTGATTTCCAGATCGCTCTCGGCCGCGATTTCCTGTGCGCTCGCCAAGTCATAGCGCGACTGAGCCTCGTGTGTATCGGTGATCGTTGCCGTCCCGACCTCGAAGTTCTTTTTGGCTTGTTCAAGCTGTTGCACGATGGCTGTCTTGTTGGCCTGCACGGCCTTCAGATTTTCTTCGGCATTGAGAACGTCGAAGTAGGCTTGCGCGACGCGCAGGATCAAATCCTGTTTAGCCTGGGCAAAATTGGCTTCCGACTGTAACACCTGCAGTTTCGCCTGGCCGTATTGAACATAATTCTGCCAACGGAAAAGCGGCTGCGTCAAATTGACGTTGTAGCCGTTGGTATTGAACGGGCGAGCAGTGCCGTTATAGACATTGTCGTTCCAAGTAGTATTGACGCTCGCCCCCAGAGTCGGCAACAAACCCGCCAATCCCTGCGGCAGTTTCTCGCGGCCTGCCTCGACGGTGGCTCGGGCCGTCGCGTATTGTGCGTCGTTAGACAGGGATTCGCGGTAAACCTGCATCAAATCGGCCGCCACAGCGACGGGTACCGAGGCGAATCCGGCAAACAAACCAGCGAAGGCAAAAGTAAGACTTCTGGGTAAAGGCTTCAAAATGTATCGCTTTCAGAATTTGCGCAGAGCCGGGTCTACGTCGCGAATCCACGCACTGACGCCCCCGGCAAGGTTGTAGATCGAAGCGAAACCGTTGTTCTCCAGGAACATCGCCACTTGCATACTGCGTGCTCCGTGCTCGCAAATCACTACGATATCGGATTGTTTATCGAGCTCGGAGAGACGCAAAGGCACGGTGTGCATAGTCATCAGCGCCGAACCGGCGATATGGCCACGCTCAAATTCCCAAGGTTGGCGCACGTCGAGCAGCGTTGGCATTTGCCGCAGCTCCTCGCCAGTAACATTGCACTTTGCCAACCAGCCGGCTAACTGATGTGTCGAAATCTGCTGCATTAGTCTATCGGGCCATCAAAAAACGAACTGTTTGCCTTGCGCGGCATTGAGCAGCGGCGCGGCAGCAGTTTCAAAAAGGTTAATCGAGTTAAACGAAGTTTCATCGGTGCGGATGATCAGTTTTGCTTCCATGACCGGCTCCTCGCCAATGATCGCCACCAGACGGCCACCGACTTTGAGCTGCTGCAAAAACGCATCGGGCAGCACAGGTAGCGAGCCGGAAATCACGATGACATCGTAGGGTGCATGCGCTGCCCAACCGTGTGCGGCATCGCCGACTTCAACGCTGACATTGGCCATGCCTGCTTGCTCCAGTGCTGCCTTTGCTTGCTCGGCCAGAAGTGGGTCGATTTCGACCGAATACACGTAATCGGCTTGCGACGCCAGCAGGGCGGCCATAAAGCCGGTACCGGTACCGACTTCGAGGACGGTATCGGTTTTTTTGACACCGGCCTCTTGCAACAGGCGCGCCTCGATCTTGGGCGACAACATCGTCTGGCTGGGATTGCTGGGTTTGCCTGAAGTCGCCGACTCGATTATTGGCAGCTCAAGGTCGGCAAAAGCCAATTCCTTATATTCGGCGGGGACAAAGTCTTCGCGTTTCAGCACGGCAAACAGCTTGAGTACATCCGTATCCAACACCTCCCACGGGCGTATTTGCTGCTCAATCATATTGAAGCGTGCTTGTTCAAAATCCATGCCCACTGAAGCTGTTGCGGTCATTGCATCCCCCGTTACGAAAGTAATATTAGCATCAACTAATGCATTGATGGCCAATGGCCGGAAATTATACATTAGGCGTCTGGGGCAAATCGTGATCTACCCAGGATTGGGCGGTCGGTTTGACGCGATACCAAGCTGCATATAGTGCGGGCAAAAAGAGCAAAGTGAGCAAGGTGGCCACCACCAAACCGCCCATGATGGCCACCGCCATCGGCCCCCAGAAAACACTGCGCGTTAGCGGGATCATGGCCAGAATCGCCGCTGCTGCGGTGAGCATGATCGGGCGAGAACGCCTAACTGTCGAGCCGACAATGGCCTCCCAGGTCGGTTTTCCCGCCTTTTCATCCTGCTCGATCTGATCGACCAAGATCACCGAGTTGCGCATAATCATGCCCGAAAGGGCAATGACGCCGAGATTAGCGACAAAACCAAAAGGCACCTGAAAGACAAGCAGGGCTAGGGCCACGCCGATCAAGCCAAGCGGTGCGGTGAGTAGCACCAAAACCGTTCGGCCGATGCTTTGCAGTTGCATCATCAGCAGCGTAATGACGCCGACCAGCATCAACGGCATCACCGCCTTGATCGAATTCTCACCCTTGGCCGCTTCCTCAGTAGTGCCGCCCAATTCGATGCGGAATCTGAATTCGGGCGGCAATTTTTCGCGTACCGATTCGAGCAGCGGATAAATTTGCCCGGAAACGACCGGTGCCTGCGTATCGTCACGAATGTCGGCGCGCACGGTCACCGTCGGCAGACGATTGCGCCGACTGATTAGCCCGTCTTCCAGCTCATAACGGATCTTCGCCACCTGCGCCAACGGCACCGTGCGCCCACTGGCCGTGCGGATATTGAAGTCGGCTAGCGACGAAAGGTGGCTGCGTTCGTCGCCGGCTGCACGCACCACCACGTCGATTAATTGATCGCCTTCGCGCAGTTGCGTCATGCTCGTCCCCAACAGCAGCAGATTGAGCGACGCCGACAGCTCCTGCGTACTCAAGCCCAAAGCGCGCACCTTATCCTGGTCGATGTCGAGCTGGAGGGTCTTGCCCATCTCGTTCCAGTCAAAGTTGACGTCTTTGACGTGCGGATTGGCGCGCATGACGATTGCCACCTCTTCCGCCGCCCGGCGCAGTTCGCCGATGTTTTCGCCGGAGACGCGAAATTGCAGCGGGTAGCCGACCGGCGGACCGTTTTCCAGGCGCAGCACGCGCGCGCGCAACGCACTCCACTCGCCGCTTTCCGCTGCGAAACGCTGCTCAAGACGTTGCTTGAGATCTTCGCGTGCCGTCAGGTCGTGCGTGGTAATCACGAACTGCGCAAAGTTGTCGTTAAACAATTGCTGATCGAGCGACAGGTAAAAGCGTGCGCTACCGTTGCCGATGTAACTGGCAAAATACTTGACCGACCTGGCCATTTCCGGCTCGGCGATCAACAACTGTTCGACCTTTTTGGCCTGCATTTCGGTCGCTTTCAGCGAAGCGCCTTGCGGCAACCACAGGTCGATCAGCAATTCCGGGCGACTGGCGGCTGGGAAAAACTGTTTTTGCACGCCGACATTGATGGCCACTACCGACAGAACAAACGCCAGCAGGGTGGCGGCGATGACCCACCAACGGCGACGAACACACCAATCGACGCTGGCGCGCACGCGTCGATAAAAGGGCGTGCTGTAAATATCGGCACCGTGTTGTTCGGCCTTGGCCTGTAGTTTCTGGTGATCGAGAATCTTGTAGCCGAGGTAAGGCGTGAACACCACGGCCACTACCCACGAGACGAGCAGCGCGATAGTCACCACGGCGAAGATCGAAAAGGTGTACTCGCCGGCGCTCGACTTGGCAAAACCGACCGGCGTGAAACCGGCCGCCGTAATCAGCGTCCCGGTCAGCATCGGGAAAGCGGTTGAGGTATAGGCAAAGGTGGCCGCCCGAAAACGATCCCAGCCCTGCTCCATCTTCACCACCATCATTTCGACGGCAATGATCGCATCGTCGACCAGTAGACCGAGGGCAATAATCAGGGCGCCGAGCGAGATGCGCTGCAAATCCATGCCAAACGCGGCCATCAGCAGAAAGGTCATGGCCAGCACCAGCGGAATCGACAGGGCGACCACCGCACCAGTGCGCAGTCCGAGACTGAGAAAGGAAACGGCGAGCACGATAACCACCGCTTCGGCCAGACTGGACATGAACAGGCTGATCGACTCGCGGACAATCGCCGGCTGATCGGCGACCACGTGAATGTCGATGCCTTGCGGCAGATCCTGTTGCAGGCGCGCCACCTCGCTGCGCAGCTTGTCGCCCAGCGTGATCACGTCGCCGCCCTTGCTCATGGCAATCGCAATACCTATCGCATCCTGTCCTTGTACGCGCATACGCGGTGCCGGCGGATCGACCAAGCCGCGCGTGACGCTGGCAATGTCGCCAAGGCGGAACATTTTGCCGCCAGCCTGAATACCAAGATCGCGAATGCTGTCGAGCGAAGCCAATTCACCGGAGACGCGGATGCGCACACGATCAGACGCCGTTTCAAAAAAGCCGGCCGGCGCCATTGCATTCTGCTTTTGCAGCGCGTCGAAAATTGCCATCGGATCGAGGCCGAGCGTGGCCAGTTTGGCGTGCGCAATGTCGACAAAAACTTTCTCGTCCTGCACGCCAATCAGCTCGATTTTCTTGACATCGGGCACCCGACGCAATTCGCGGGCGATGCGATCCGCTTCATGACGCAATAGCCCAAGATCGAACCCGTCGCCGGTCAGAGCAAAGATGTTGATGAAGGTATCGCCGAATTCGTCGTTGATAAACGGCCCCTGCACGCCGGCCGGGAAGGTGTGCTTGATGTCACCGATCTTTTTGCGCACCTCATACCAAGCTTCCGGTACCGCTTTTTTCGGTGTGTAGTCTTTCAAAATGAGAAAAACCAGCGATTCGCCAGCTTTTGAGTTGGAGCGGATGACATCGATCCACGGCGTTTCCTGCAACTTCTTCTCGACGCGTTCGGTGACCAACTGCTCGACCTCGCGCGCCGTAGCGCCTGGCCACAAAGTGCGCACCACCATCACCTTGAAGGTGAAATCCGGGTCTTCGGCGCGACCGAGCGTGAAATAGGACAGCACGCCGCCGACCATCAGCACGATCATCAAATAAGCCACCATCGAGCTGTGACGCAGTGCCCATTCCGACAGATTGAGCGGCATGACCGAGTTCTTGTTCATGTTCATTGAGCGGCGGCCCGGCCAGCAATTCTGATCTTTTCGCCGGCCGTCAATTTGTGCACGCCAGCCACCACAATGCGTTCGCCGGCCTTAACGCCAGCACTGAGCAATGCCGAGCGGTCGCTATAGGCCGCTACTTCGACCGGCTGTAGCGTCAGCGTCTGGTCGGCATTAACCCGCCAGACGGCGGCTTTGCCGTCCTGCTGGAAAATGGCGGTTAGCGGCACGCTCAAGCGGTCCGCGCTTTCCGGACGCACAAAGCGCACGTTCGCGGTCATACCCAGCAACACATTTGGATCGGGTTTGACGATGGCCACGCGCGCCGCATAAGTGCGCGTCAGCGGGTCGGCCACCGGTGACAGCTCGCGCAACACCCCTTGATAAACCGTCTTTTCGTCAGCCCACAGCGATATCTCCGCCTCCCGACTGCCGTGCACTTCCTGCATGCGCGCTTCGGGAATCGCAATCGCCACTTCCAACGTATCGGGCCGCACCACACGAAAAACGGTTTGCCCGGCCATCACCACCTGCCCAAGCTCAGCCGCTACTAGGCCAACAACGCCCGCCTGCTCGGCTTTCAGCACCGTGTATGCACTCTGGTTGCGTGCCAGATCAGCCTGCGCTTGCGCAGCCGTCAGCGACGTTTCCTTAGCGTCGAGCGCCGCCTGACTGACAAAGTTTTGGCCGCGCAACTTGCGGTAGCGCTTGGCATCGGCGTCAGCCAAGCTCAGTTGAGCACTCGCCGACGCAGCCGATAAGGCCGTATCGGCTGGATCGAGGCGAGCCAGCACCTGCCCCGGCTTGACCAACGCGCCGACATCGACCAAGCGTGCGGAGATTTTGCCGGGAATGCGGAAAGCCAGTTGCGTCTCGTACTGCGAGCGAACTTCGCCGGAATAGGTCGCTGTGGCACGGCCCGCCCTCTCGCCAACGAGGAGCGTCAACACCGGACGCAGCGGCTCGGGCGGTGGCGCGTTCTTGCTACAGGCAGCTAGTACAGTCAGCAGTGCGGCCAACAGCATGAGCACTGCGAAGCGAAGTCGCCAGGGCGAAGAATTCCGCAACGGATCCAGATTCAAATTTAGATTCACAGTCATATTCGATCTCCTGCCGGGCGCAAACCCTGCACCAGCAAGTCAAAATGCGTTTGCAGATAAGCCTCGGGATTACTTTCCTGCCCACAAAAACAGAGCGAAAAACGCCAGATAGCCAGCATCAACAACGGCGCGATAATCACATCGATCGCCGTTTCGACAGCCAGCGGACGAAACTCACCACTGGCGATGCCGCGTTGCAAGACCTCACGCAACAAGGCTCGCCCCCGCACAATCACCCGGTCGTGGTAATACTGGGCAATCTCCGGAAAATTGCGCGACTCGGAAACAATCAGCTTCGTCACTCCCGCCAGTTTGGTCGCCCCTACCTGCTCCCACCAGCCAAACAGCAAATGCCGCAATAGCTCTACCGACGTACCTTCATGCTCGGCTAGGCGTTGCTCGGCGGCCGCCAGCGCCGGCACAATACCTTCCTCGACCACCGCCTTGAACAGCGCTTCCTTGCTATCGAAATAAAGGTAAAGCGTGCCTTTGGAAACGCCGGCATGAGCTGCCACATCGTCCAAGCGGGTCGCAGCAAAACCTTTCTCGACGAAGAGATCCAACGCCGCCGCCGTCAGCTCGGACGGTCGCGCCTCCTTGCGCCGCCGACGCGGCAACCTGGATTCTGGCGGAGGAGGTAGATTCATGGAATTATATTAATGACTGACCGGTCAGTAATGTAGCGATGCTGAAATTGAAAGTCAATGTACCGGGGTGAATAACCCAAAGAAGTCGCGCATTTTTGATATCGGGGTGAAGTAAAATATTTTGAGGGGTGCTTATCCATTAAAAATACTTTGATCGGAATTGTCGATGAAATTTTTTCTACTTCGTTTACGTTTAACCATTGCGGCGATAGTGATGGTTATTGCCAGTTCCGCCCATGCACAAACACCACAACAGGCGATGGAACGGCTCAATGTCCTGTTTCCAGGCGCCAAAGTTAAGCAGGCTATGGGCGGCCTATTGGAAGTCGATACAAAAGTCTATGCGAGCCAGGACGGGCGAACGATTCTGGTAGGGGGGAGAACGATTGATGCCGAGCTTTTGTTAACGGGAGGAGTACCAGTTGTCACGGCGAAACCGTTAGTGCCAGAGCAAAAAGTAGCAGCGCGCAGGACGACCGAATTTTCCAAATTACCCTTGAATTTGGCCATCAATATCGTTAAAGGCGATGGATCACGGAAACTTGCCCTGTTTACGGATGTAGATTGCCCATTCTGCAAACAAATAGAGAAAACCTTTGAAAGCGTATCCGATGTCAGTATTTA
>CAXNNH010000008.1:0-16383 GCA_964203325.1 Burkholderiales bacterium
GGCATATTCAGAGAAATTTTGCGCGTCAGACGCGTCTTGAGGCTGACATCGCGAGGGAGAATCACGGAGTGGGCGGGTACAAGAAGGACGTCATCGAACGTCAGCGCCCTCTGAATTAAACGCATAGCCTTTGATCCTGAGTCACAAAAACGTATTATACAGCAAGCTATGTTTAGACTGGATGACCATGAAAAGCCTTGTTCTTGCTGCTGTAATTCTACTTTCAAGCACGTTTGTCAATGCCCAGATTTACCAATGGAAGGATGCGAATGGCAAGACTGTGATCTCAGATAAACCGCCGACCGGCCAAGTCAGCGACCAAAGAAAAATAGAAGCGAGAACCCCGCTTGTGGGTGACTCTTCACAAAAGACACTGGCCGATCGGGAAATGGATTTCCGCAAGCGCCAGCAGGAGTCGCAGGAAAAATTCGACAAAACCAGGAAAGAAGGAGATGCCGCTGCCGAGAAAAAAGAAAGCTGCGAGCGATTGCGTCGTAATTTAGAGCTTCTTGAATCCGGTGAACGTGTAGCGCAACGCGACGAGAAAGGTGAACGTAGTTTCATGGAAGACGCCCAGCGCGAGCGGGAAATCGCAAAAGTGCGCCAGACGTTGCAGTCTTCCTGCAAATAACGAACTTTATTCGACCGGCGAATCTCCTTCTCCAGCACCTTTTTTCATAACCTTGCCTTCTGCCGCCCGTTGTTTACGAACTTCTTTTGGATCGGCAATCAAGGGGCGATAGATTTCCACACGATCCTGTTCACGCAAGACAGCATCAAGCTTGGCCAACTTGGCGAAAATGCCCACTTTGTTTTTTGCCAAGTCGATTTCCGGATATTTTTGCAGCAGTCCCGAGGCTTCGATGGCTTGGCGCAGTACCGCACCGGGCGGCAACTTTACTGAAATATATTCCTGTTTTTGCGGCAGGGCATATACCACTTCAATGTGCATCATCTCAGACATCAACTACCCCATAGACTTGATCAGCGCGCTTGACAAAGGCATCGACAAAGGTATTGGCGATTTGGCTAAAAACCGGGCCGATCACTTTTTCAAACAGTTTGCTGGAAAATTCGTAGGACAACTGAAACTCGATCTTGCAAGCGTATTCCGCCAATGATTTGAAACGCCACAAACCTTCTAGTCGACGAAACGGGCCGTCGACTAGCTTGATACTCATCCACAGGGGAGTCTCCTTGTCGTTCTCAGTGGTGAAATGAGATTTAACGCTGAGATAGCTGATGTGCAATGTAGCCACTGTTTTCTGCTCATTGCGAAATTCGACGTGAGTCTGGCTGCACCACGGCAAAAACTGTGGATAATACTCAACACCATCTACGAGATCGAACATCTGTTGAGCAGAGCGTTCGATTAACACCGATTTCTCAACTAGGGCCACTTTTCCATGCCTCCGCCACGTCGGGCGATCCTATAGAATCGCATAGTCTAGTTATTGGCTATTAAGCAACTGATTTTGTTGATTTAAATAACATTGAAAGAATTGATTTAAAGCCATTGTCTGGAACAGCAACTCGTAGCCATTTTACTCCGCCCAATGCCGTATGTTCGGAAAATATGAGACGCCCTGTAATGGACAGCCCGCTTGTCTTCAGGGCGGGCGAATGTCAAAACGTATCGGCGTCGAATAGCAGGGTGAGTGCTTTTTCGCCGGCTTCCGCTTGCATGGCCAGAGCGCGCAGTCCGTGCAAGCGGATACGAGCAGCCAGCAAAGGGGGAAGTGGGTGAATCGTCGCGACGGGCAGGCTAAGTAGCTCAACAGGGGCATCGACCAGGATTTCTACTAGACCTTCAGCCTCATCTCGCATCGAGCGTTTGAGGGCGAGGTACTGACGGCCAAGCAACGAGGCTGCGACCGCAGGCAAACCAAGTACGGTTGCAAATTCGCCACCGGGCGATTCCTCCGTTGCCGGGCGAGAACTGCGCACCTGACACGCTTCGACGCCAACGCGCCAGCCACCGGTACAGAACCGTACGACCGCTAACGTTTCGTGAATCACTCCAGATTCGGCAGCGAGATCCATCGTGTTTATTAACCCAAGCCGCGTGCGTAGTCGACAAACATCTTGTCGAGGTCGAGCACGGCTACTGGCTGCTCCTGAAAACGCAGCACGCCGAGCACCAGCACCCGCATATGCTCGGGCAGAGTTGAGGGGGGAGGGCGAATGCTACTTTGCGGTACGTCGACTACATCGACGACACGGTCGACACGAATACCGCTACTCATACCGCCGCCGCGTCCAAGCAAAATTGCCGAAGCACGCCCTCCATCACTGTTGTCGGGGAGATGGAGCATTTCATGTGGGCGGATGACCGACTCGATATCGCCGCGTACATTGATGACACCTTCCAGCGAAGGAGGGCAGCCGGGCACGAAGAAAATATCGGCCTGAGCAAGAATTTCGCGAATACGCTCGCTTTGAAAAGCAAACCAGTCATCGCCGAGTGCGAAGATGACCAGCTTTACCGCCGGTTCATCGACGTTAACAATGTCTTTATTGACTTCGCGGCGCTGTGAAAGCACCTGATCTAACGTCGCTTCACTCATTTTCTGTCTACCGTTTAATCTACAACCACGCGATTACGGCCACTGCGCTTGGCTTCGTAGAGCGCCTTGTCGGCGGCTTCGCGCAATAATTCCATACGTTGATGCGCCGGATAACTGGCGATGCCGCCGCTGAACGAACAAGAAAACTCGCCATTCTCTGAGGGAAAAACGAGGCGGGCAAAATCCTGTCGCAGTTCATCAATCAGGTTGGCCGCACGCTGAATCGATACGTCCGGCAAGATGATGGCAAATTCCTCGCCACCATAGCGACCGACCACGTCCGAGTTGCGTAAGCGCTGTTGCAGTACTCGTGATAGCGCCAGCAACACTTGGTCGCCAACCGGGTGACCATGCGTATCGTTAATCGACTTGAAACGATCAATGTCGAGCATGGCGAAGCACAGTGAGCGGCCACCGCGCTTGGCGGCGGCAATAGCATTCTCCAAAAACTGGGTGGTCGTCGTATGGTTGAACAAGCCAGTCAGGCTGTCGCGCGCCATTAGCGAACGCAGCGTGCGTGTACGCTCGGCACGAATGGCCACGGCGGCGACTAGATCCTCGGGAATCACCGGCTTGGTCAGGAAGCCCTCGGCACCGACGCGCATGGCGGAAAACTGTTTTTTGCGGTCGGTTTCGCTTGATAGATAAACAATGGGCAAACCCACGTAATTCGGCATTTGACGAATCAGTGTGGCCAGATCGCGACCATTGCACTCGGGCATATACATGTCCATCAGCACCATGTCGGGACGAAACTCGTCCAGTACCTCCAGCACACGCGAAGGCTCGCACAACTGATGTGTCAGCATGCCAGCCTCCTGCAGAATAATGCTGTGGTAACTAGCGATCTCGGGTTCGTCGTCGACGATGAGAATGCGGTAAGACTCGGGCACCTGCTGGTGCGTAATCTCGTCGAGAACAGCCACTAGTTCCATAACGGCCGCCGGCTTATGGAAGTAAGCCTCGGCACCAACTTCCACGGCGGCCAAGCGTGCCGCGAAATCGTTGCGTGCCGACAGAAATATCGCCGGTACGGCTTTTCCTGTTTCGCGCTTCAAAGCCGCCAGCACCTCAATTCCGGCGTTGTGGCCCTGCGGGAAACGAATATCCATGATCACTGCATCTGGCAAGCGGGCCAGCACTGCATCATGAAGGGCATGCGGATCGGTAAAAGTCACCGTCTCGTAACCGAAGCAGGTAAGCTGAACAGCCACTTGTTCGAGCATCAAGGCTTCGTCGTCGCAGATGTAAATCAGTCGGTTGCCACTGTTGCTGTTGCTGCTGTCCATGGCCGGCGCTGCGCCATAGCCAGTTGATGTGGGAAGGGTAAAAACGTGTTCGATGCCATTTTCCTCGCCATCAGCCTGAGTGGAGAGAATGGCTGTCACCATATCCATATGACCCAGATGCTCGGCAAGCTGTTCCTGCCATCCGGGAGGGAGCGCTTTAGCCGCTATATCGAGCAAAGCTGCCGCCAATGCCTCGCCTTGACCGGCTAGTCCGCCCAGTTCGCGAAATCCGAAGGAACGGCCTGTTCCTTTGAGACTGTGCAGCAGACGATGTAAGTCGACGGCTGCCGCATGATCGCTCGGGTCGGCCTTAATGCGTTCGAACAACGCATGCGCTTCGATCACCCGGGTCGGTAAGCGCTCAAGAAAAGTCGCGCGCAGCTTGGCTATTTTTTCGCGGGCCGTGGGGAGCTTGCCGCCACTCGCACTGTCCGTGCTACCTGTATCACTCATCTTCGCCCCTCCTGTTTTCAAGCTTTGCCATAACGCGTCAGTACCTCGGCCATTACCTGCGGTAGTGTTTCCTCCAAGCTAAAATCCTTGAGCAAACAAGCGTCGAGGCGCGGTTCCTTTAGCAACAAGCCGGCAGGTTCGTCGCCGGTCAGCAAAATAAAGGGGAGCGAATTACCCTGTTCGCGCAATTCGCGGAACAAGTCGATACCGCTGACCATCGGCATGTTCATATCGCTGATGACCATCTCAATAGCGTTGTCGGCGTTTAGCTTCATTGCCGCATCAACGCCATCTTCGGAAAGGATAACCACATGCCCGAGTTCCTCAAGCACGGCACCCATCATTTCACCGGCCATCGAATCGTCATCGACGACTAAAATTTTCATTGTATTGTCTCCATTGGGTATTGGCACTACTTACCCGAGCAGGGCGCGTAACGTATCCACCAGATTGCTTTGATCGAAGTCGCCCTTGACGATATAGGCATCGGCCCCGACTTGAACGCCACGTCGCTTGTCCTCTTCCTTCTCGCGCGAGGTGATAATGACGATAGGCTTATTGCGGTATCTCTCTTCCTGGCGCAGCCGAGCGGTAAGCGTAAAGCCGTCCATATTTGGCATCTCAACGTCGGTCAGTACAGCATCAAAATCGCCATCGATTGCTTTGCGCAAGCCGTCGAGACCGTCCTCGGCCAGGGTGACGTGGTAACCGTAGGCCTCCAGTACATCCTTTTCAATTTCACGGGTATTTAGCGAGTCATCGACCACCAGCACTTTGTAATGGCTTTCGGCCACATGAGTTTCGGCCTTGGCGCGTACCGCCTGTGTTCGCACGCGGCGTGCGAGATCCAGTAGCGCTGGTGCGTGCAACACACTGACCAACTCGTTTTTGCCGGTGGTGACCATACCCGAGACCATCGGCAATTTGCGCATATGTTCAGGTAAGGGCTTGATGACCATATCGCGTTCGTCGAGCAGATTGTCGACCCGTAATGCGATTTTTTCGTTGCGCACGCGCAGTACCAGTAGCAGCAAGCCCATCGTGTGAGCGTACTCATGATATTTGGCCAGGTGCGCCGGAATACGCAGCAGTTCGGAAAGCGAAACGACCGGCACGAATTCGTTGCGGATGATAACAGCGTTGCGCTCGGCGACGGTCAGCATTTCCGCCTGCGGTACGCGTAGCAGCTCGGCCACGTACTGCGCAGTGAAGCCGAAAGGCAGCCCGTCGACCTCAACCAACAGCACGCGCATTACCGCTAGGGACAGCGGCAAACGTAGTGCGAAGGTAGTGCCAGTTCCCGGTCGGGTTTCGACGTTAATCACACCTTGCAGGTCGTCAAGAATGCACTGTTTGACAACATCCATGCCGACACCGCGCCCGGACAGGTCGGTAATGATGTTGCTGGTCGAAAAACCGGGCAGGAAAATGAGGTCGATCGCTTCCTGATCGCTCATCGCCGTCGCCTTTTCCTCGCTAACAAAACTTTTCTTGACCGCTTTTTCGCGCACGGCGGCAAGTGGGATGCCGCCACCATCGTCGGTCACTTCAATGACTACCCAGCCACCGTCCTGGCGTGCCGATAGTGTTAGCCGCCCTTGTACCGATTTTCCGGCAGCCGAGCGTCTTTCCGGAGTTTCCAGGCCGTGGTCGATAGCATTGCGGATCAGATGAATGATCGGGTCGGACAGCTTGTCGATTATCTGTCGGTCAAGCTCGATCTCTGCTCCATTGACCACACATTCGACTTGCTTGCCAATTGAGCGCGCCAATTCGCGCACCAGCCGTCCGGCCGGCTCGAAAACGATGGCCAGTGGCAGCATACGCATCAGCAACGTTTTATCGTGCAGCTCGGCCATCAGCACTTCCTGTGCCTGCACATCCTCTTTGAGAGTCTGCGCAAAGCAATGCAAGCGGCTGGCGACGTTTTCGTTGGCGCTTTCGCCGAGTTTGTCTACTACTTCCAGCGGATCGACTAAATCGACCAAGGCACCGAATTTGCCATAGGCTTGCTCGATGCCGTGGATATCGAGCAGGCGTTGACGCATACGAGCATGACTGGAAACGACCTCACCCATCAGTTTGATCAGTTCGTCGAGCTTGCTCAATCGCACACGAACGGTTTCGGCTGTCTTGAGTTTGGCTTCGGGGGGCGAAGCAGGAGCCACACTAACGATCTGCGGCGCTGCTATAACGTCAAGTGTAGGCTGCTCAATGGCAGGTGCCTCAACTGCGGGCAACGGTTCAAGGACTGTGGCAGAAACCGGGAGCGAAGGAACAGCAACGGGTTCGGCGGTCGGAACGAGCGCAAACTGTCCTGCCGCAGCCTGCGTCAAGGCCGCACACAGCAATTCGTCCGGCGGCGGCAGATGGGCGCCGTCGGCGGTTTCGGCCAGTTTGTCCACCAAGGTAGATAGGGTATCGACCGCACGATAGAGCAACTGTCCGAGCGGCTGGCTGAATTGCAGACTACCGTCGCGCAAACCCCCCATCACGTCTTCCAGCTTGTGCGCTGTTTCCGTGATGGTACTCAGCTTCAACATGCGCGAGGACCCCTTGATGGTATGTGCCGAGCGGAAGATGACGTTAATACCTTCCTGATCGGTGCTACCAGCGTCCAGAGCAGCCAGCCCGGCATTGAGCTGGTTGAGGTGGTCACGCGCCTCCTCAACGAAGCGTACGACAAATTTTTTGATGTCGATGGCCACCGCTTACCTCTGTCCCGCCAACGTCTTGGTGCTATGCAACTTGGCAAGCTGGTGCTCGCAGAGAAAGCGGATTTCGCCCTCCGGCAAGCCGAGCGGCACATGTTTAATCCCTGTATCAGGCGTGCCTCCAGAGAGGAGTTGGATGACGACACGGTATGCCCGGCGTGCCAGCTCGTTCTCACCGCTGTTGCGGTACAAGTCGGCCAAATAATAATGCGCTGGCCAGCATTCGTGGCGTGCGTAGGCCGCCTGCTTGAACCAGCGGATTGCCGAGTCACTCTGCAGCCGCCATTTGGCCGCCAGACCAAGAAGGAGCAGGGCGTCAACCGACCAGGTGTCAGCCGCCAGAACAAGCTGCGCCAACGCTTCAGCGGCGGCGAAATCCTTGCGGTTAATCAGAATATGTGATTTTAATAACAGCGCTTCCTTGTTGCTGGGATCGACACCTAAAACGGCATCAAGCTGCGGCAATGCTTCGTCGTAACGCTTGTCACCCGTCAACTGGCGAGCACTGTCCAGCGTCAGTACTTGTTGATCGGCGGCAGGAAGTGTTGTCGATGGAAAATTCGGCGCCGCCTTAACTCCAAGATCTTCCGGTAGGAAGGGCGCGCTGACGGTGGGCAGGCTCCACGCAGTCAGTGAAGCCGGCGGGAACAAGGGTGACGCTTGCTGCAAGGGCTGGCTGCTGCGCGGTTCCGGTGAGGCCCAGGGACGTGCCGTCGAATGCAGCGCCGGGTTGGATGAAGCGGTTTCCGGCAGCGATGGCTTGCCTTTGACGAAATAATAGAAACCGGCATCTTCGACCAGCGGTAGTACGCCAAGGTCGTTGGCCAGCGTCTCAGCAGTACCGATGACCAGCACAGCATTCTCCTTCATCAGCGAAGCGAGGTTGTGCTGGATGATTTTGCGCGTCGGTGTGTCAAAGTAGATCGAGACGTTGCGGAAAAAAATAATGTCAAAGTTATGCAGTGCTGGCGGAAAACTGCTGGCCAGCAGATTAAGTTCATAGAAGCCGACCTGGTTCTTTATCTGCTCCTTAAGCACATTGCCCCAGCGATCCTTATCGAAGTAACGATTACGCACCTCTGCTTGCACGCCACGGAAAGAAAAATCCGTATAACGGCCGTTGCGCGCCTTGGCTAGCACGCTACTGTCGATGTCGCCACCGACAAAGGTAAACAGGCGCGAAACGCTCTCGCCGTATTTATCCATCAGTGCCATCACCAACGAATAGGGTTCCTCTCCCGACGAACAACCCGCACTAAGAATGCGTACCGGGGCACTGCCAGCGTGAGCCGCCAAAAAATGCGGTGCCAAGCGATCGACGAGCAGATTAATTTGTCCCGGTTCACGGAAAAAATATGTTTCGTTGATAGTGAGCAGATTCACCAGCTCCTGAAACTCGGCATCGCTCGCGATTAGACGCACGTAATAATCAGCAGGTTTGATGGCCAGCACTGCGCTGCGTTCGGCCAGGGCGTTAGCCAGTTTTTCCTCACTATTGCCTTCGCACGACAGGCCACAACGCTCTTTGACTAGCCCCTTGAATGGATCAAGGTCAAGACCGAGGTTGGGATTCATGCGTCGTATCCCGCTTGGGCTAGCATGGCGAAGGGGTCGGCGAGTTGCATCATCGCTGCCGCAATCGATTCGACGGGAAGCACTTGGTGTACCGATCCGGCTTCGATTGCCACGCGATTCATGCCGTAGATTACCGAAGTCGCCTCGTCTTGCGCCAAGGTCATACCACTCTTTTCACGAATACGCGCAATACCTTTGGCACCGTCCCGACCCATGCCGGTTAGCGTGATGCCGATGGCTTGCCGGCCAAAAATATCGGCCACAGAACTCAGCAATACATCGCAACTGGGATGGTAGAGATCCAGTGCCCGCCGTTCGAGCAATGCCACGCGCCGTGCCGGCGTGATGCTGAAATGGCGCTCGGAGGGCGAAATATAAATAACCCCTGCTTGCAGAAGATCGCCTTCGACGGCCAGGCGCACGGGCAGTTTGCACAGGCTGGAGAGCCAGTCAACCATGCCGTTAGCAAAGCCATCGGAAATGTGTTGGGCGATCACCACTGGGGAGGGGAAGCCGGCGGGTAGCGCAGGCAGAATTTGCGCCAGTGCCTGCGGACCGCCCGTCGAGCAAGCGATAGCAAAGATACGCGAATAGCGGCTGGAAGCGGTTGTCGGCGGCCGTGCTGGCGATGAAAACATCGCTACAGGAGTTGCTGCTGTGCTAGCGGTGGAAGCGGCTGCCGTCGCCATTTCCGTACTGACGGCTGTTGCAGCAAGCGCGCCAGTCGCAGTGCTTGCACCGACAGTATCCTGCACACTCGGAAAACCGGTAAACGGCGGCGCCTTGCGCGGACGCAGGCGGGTAATCACCGAAACCCCGGCCAACATGCGCACCTTGGCGACGAAATCGGCCGCTTCACTGGGAGAGTAGTCCGGCTTACGCAGCACATCGAGTGCTCCGCAAGCGACCGCCGCCAGCGCATTGTGGGCGTCGGCCACACTGCTCACCACCAGGATGGGCACGGCCTTGCTGTGCATGATTTCTTCGATTGCCTGCAGACCACTCAACAGCGGCATTTCCAGATCCATGGTAATAAGGTCTGGTTTGAGCTGGCGCGCGAGGTCGACCGCCTGGCGTCCGTTGCTTGCTTCGCCGACGACCTCAATATCGTCCTCTGCTTCGAGAAAATTGCGCAATAGCGCTCGTGCCAAGTTGCTGTCGTCGGCGATGACGACGCGAATTTTGCCCATGGCTGCGCGCGTCAGGCTACGTCACCGAGCTTAAACTGACGCACCAGTTCGTCAAGGCGCGCCGATAACCCCGACATTTCCTTGCTAATCTGCGAAATGCGCGTAATCGACTGCGCGGTGTGCGAGCTGGCCGTCACGATCTCGCGCAGCGCCACTACCACCTGGTTGCTGGCGATTTTCTGCTGCTGGGTTGACAACGAAATCTGTTGGGCGGCACTCGTGGTGTGGCTGGCGGTATTAACAATCTCGCTCAGGCGTTCAGCGGTATTGGCGCTAGCGATGGTGCCGGCTGCAATCCCCGCACCGCCTTTTTCAGAAGTAATGACCAAGCGACTGATCGAGTCCTGTATTTCGCTGATTTTGGTTTCGATTTCGCTGGTCGAGTCGGTCACACTATCGGCCAGGCGACGAATCTCGCCGGCAACTACCGAGAAACGCTTGCCAGCCTCACCGGCGCTGGATGCTTCGAGCGCTGCGTTGAAGGCGATCAGCTTGGTTTGATCGGCCACCGCATTGATGATGACCATCACCTTGCTGATTTGCTTCGACTTGGCGCCGAGATCAACGATTTCCTGCAAGCTGCGCTGGTTGTCGGTACGAATGTCATTCATGCGACCAAGCACGCTTTGCATGGCATCGGAACCCTTACGACTGCCATCGAGTGTTTGGTTAGCGATATCGACCACCGACTTTGAATGATCGGCAATTTGCGTAGACGAGGCCGACAACTCTTCCATTGTCGAGGTGATCTCGGCCACTGATGAGGACATTTCGGTCGATGTAGCCGCCTGCCCTTCAACAGCGGCCGCAATTTCCTGTGCTGCGGTGTACACCTTGGCCGCATTGGCACCGACTTCGGCGGTCAGGTCGTGCAGTTTACGGCGCATTTCACGCGTGGCGCGTGCCAGATCGGCAATTTCGTCACTGCCCTCAAGAGCAATATCGACCGACAAATCGCCCTTGGCGACACGGTTAACGCCTTCGACAACGATATTGATGCGACTGACCAGATGACGCGCGATGAGCATGGCCAGCAGCAGACCAAAGGCGACGGACAAGAAGCCAATGACGATTGAAGTAGCGCGCGCCGAAGAAAGCGTCGACTGGTAACTGCTGCTGTCCATGGCAATCTCGATGACACCGATCGGTTTGCCGGAAAAATCACTGACCGTGGCGGCATAAACCGCATAAGGAGCACCCTTGATTTCCCGATGCTCAAGCTGTGGTTCGCCATTCATCGCTTTCTTCAGAATGTCGACCGCCAGCAGCGGCTCCTTGCCGAGCGTCGAACCCATCGTCTTGAAGGCTTCCTTGTCCAGCACATGCAGGCCGGCCTCAACGCCGTTTTGTACTTTGAAATTATCAAAGAAGGGCTGTCCGAAGGTCATACCAAACTCAACGGAACCGATAGGCTTACCATCGTGCAGCACCGGTACCATGCCGCGCGCGCCGAGTCCGGCGACCCCCCCTTCGAGGCCGCGTGTCGCTTTCTGGTTTTTATTGGTGGCAACGACGGTGTGACGGAAAGCAGAAAGGTCGTCGCCAAACTTGCTAGGTAGGTGCGCACGGAAAAAGGAGGTGGCCGGCGGCGTATGGAACTGAAATTGGTCGACGCCATATTCTTTGGCTAATAGCTTAAAACCCGGCGCAAATAATTCATTTAGAGCCTTGCGATCGCCAGCGGCAAATTTTTCCTGCACCAAGGGAATGTTGGCAATCACTGCGCTCATTGTCTCGGCCATGCGGCTTTCAGCGGCAATAGCGTTGTTAATGGCCTTGAGATGCGCATCAAGCGCACCGCGCTCGGCTTCGTGAATCAGGCTGCTCATGCTGCTCAGGTTGGCGAAGGTCAGTACGGCACCGACGATGCCGATGTTTGCGCCCATGACCAGCATGATCTTGGCCCAGAGACGTAAGTTTTGAAACATGAGCATCCTCACACAACAATTGATTCAATATTCTAAATACGGCTGCCCGGCCAACGGCGGGCAAGAGAGGCTGCATCGTATACAAGGCCCAAACAATCCGCAACAGGCGCACCAATCCTGGAAGCGACGTTATGCACCCGCTCGATCTTGAAGCGGTTGAACCCACTTTCTGTCGGCGCATTGTCGCCGCCATTCCCTTTGCGGCTCATTAAGCACACCAAAGAAAATTCCGAACGACCCGCCGCTCGTTTCACCTGCCGAAGAAAAGGTCTAAAATCCTCGCAAATTCCATGCGTCACCACACTACAACAACAAGCAAAACAGCCATTACGAGGGAGTCTTAAGTGGCCATGCGTGAGACGTTTTACGACGTTCTTTGCGAGCGCGGCGTTTCGCGTCGTGATTTTCTCGGATTTTGTGCATTAACGGCCGGCTACCTGGGCCTCGGTCCCAGCGGAGTCGGGACGGTAGTTCATGCCTTTGAAAACAAGCCACGTATCCCCGTCGTCTGGTTGCATGGATTGGAGTGCACCTGCTGTTCGGAAAGCTTTCTGCGCTCTGGACACCCGCTGGCCAGCGATATCGTTATGAGCATGATCTCGCTCGACTACGATGATACGATCATGGCAGCGGCTGGCGATCAGGCCGAGGCCTGTCTGCAAGACATCATCCGCGACTATCGCGGCGCCTACATTCTGGCCGTCGAAGGCAACGTGCCACTGGTCGAGAACGGTATGACCTGTATCGTCGGCGGTCGCTCTTTTCACGAGCAATTCGACGATGCCGCGCGTCACGCCAAAGCCATCATCGCCTGGGGTACCTGTGCTTCCTCGGGCTGTGTGCAGTCGGCGCGGCCCAATCCGACGCGCGCGACGCCGATTCATAAGCTGGTCAGTCACGTCCCCGTTGTCAATGTTCCGGGTTGCCCGCCGATTGCCGAAGTGATGACCGGCGTTATTGCCTATTTATTGACCTACGATCGTTTGCCGGAACTCGATAACCAGTTGCGACCGAAAATGTTCTATTCGCAGCGCGTGCACGACAAGTGCTACCGCCGCGCCCATTTCGACGCCGGCCAGTTTGTCGAAAGCTGGGATGACGAGGGCGCGCGCCAGGGCTGGTGTCTGTACAAAATGGGGTGTCGCGGCCCCACTACCTATAACGCCTGTGCGGCCATCGGTTGGAATGAAGGCACTAGTTTTCCGATCAAGTCCGGGCACGGCTGTATCGGCTGCTCCGAAGAGGGATTCTGGGATCGCGGCCCCTTTTACGAGCGTCTGCCCGACATGCGCCAATGGGGCGTCGAGTCGAATGCCGACAAGGTTGCCTTGGCCGGCGCGGCGGCGATTGGCGGCGCCATCGCGATACAGACGGTGACGACCGCGATCAAGAGCCTGATGGGCGAGCGCAAAGATGACGATAACGAAGTTCGATCCCAGGGGGATTCGGCATGAGCCAGACAACCACCGCCAATGGCTTCGTGCTAGACGATTCCGGTCGCCGCGTGGCGGTCGACCCGGTAACCCGCATTGAAGGGCATCTGCGTATTGAGGTTAATGTCGATAGCAACAACGTCATTCGCAATGCCGTTTCTGCCGGCACTATGTGGCGCGGCCTGGAAACGATTCTAAAAGGGCGCGATCCGCGCGATGCTTGGTCTTTCGTCCAGCGTATCTGCGGGGTGTGTACCGGCGTGCATGCGCTGGCTTCGGTGCGTGCCGTCGAGAACGCTCTCGGAATCGCCATTCCCCAGAACGCCAACTGCATCCGAAATATCATGAACCTGGCTTTATTCGTCCAGGATCACCTGGTGCATTTCTACCATCTGCACGCTCTCGACTGGGTCGATGTGATTTCGGCATTATCCGCTTCGCCGAAGGCGACCTCCGATCTGGCGCAATCGATTTCATCGTGGCCGAATGCTTCCGTCGGCTATTTCCGTGACGTGCAGGAAAAAGTCAAACGCATGGTCGGCTCCGGCCAGCTTGGGCCTTTTCGTAATGGTTACTGGGGTCATCCGGCGTACAAATTGCCGCCCGAAGCCAACTTGATGGCCGTGGCGCACTATATCGAGGCGCTCAATTTCCAGCGCGAGATCGTCAAGATTCATGCCGTTTTTGGTGGCAAGAATCCCCATCCGATGTGGCTGGTCGGTGGCGTCCCCTCGGCCATCAATGTGCATGGTGCGGGTGCAGTAGGGGCCATCAACATTGAGCGACTGACGCTGGTCGCCGATATTGCCGAACGCACGCTGGCCTTTGTGTCGCAAGTCTATGTTCCCGACCTGCTGGCGATTGCCTCCTTCTACAAGGACTGGTTCAAGATCGGCGGCGGCCTGGCCAGCCGCAATCTGCTTTCCTACGGCGAGTTTCCCAGTCGGGCCAACGACGCCTCGGCCAGCAGTCTGCTGCTGCCGCGCGGCGCCATTGTCGGCGGCGATCTGCAACGCATTCATGAAGTTGATCTGACCGACCCGGCGCAAATTCAGGAGTTTGTCCCCCATTCCTGGTACAAATACCCGGATGAGCGCGTCGGTCTGCATCCGTGGGACGGCCAGACCGAACTCGATTTCAAGTTGGGACCCAAAACCGTTGGCGGCAAGGAGGGAGCGCGCATCGAGGCTCTCGACGAAGGCAGCAAGTACAGTTACGTCAAGGCACCGCGCTGGAAGGGCGAAGCCATGGAAGTTGGCCCCTTGGCTCGCCTGGTCATCGCTTACGTCGGCGGTAACAAGCGCATCAAGGAACTGATCGACAGCAGCCTGAAAAAACTGGATTTGCCGCTCACCGCGTTGTTTTCGACGATGGGGCGGACGGCGGCGCGCGGTCTGGAAGCCTTGTGGGCAGCAGAGCAACTGAAGGAAGAAATTGCCAACCTGCAGGCCAACATCAAGTCGGGCAATTCGGCGACGGCAAACACGGAAAAATGGTTGCCCAACACCTGGCCAAAAGAATGCAAAGGGGTCGGCTTCTGCGAAGCGCCGCGTGGCGCACTCGGGCACTGGATACGCATTGAGGAGGGACGCATCGCCAACTACCAATGTGTAGTGCCCACCACTTGGAACGCCAGTCCGCGCGATAACGCCGGACACATTGCCCCCTACGAGGCTTCGCTACTCGGCGTACCTATGGCGCAGCCGACAAAACCACTGGAGATTTTGCGCGTCATCCACAGCTTCGACCCCTGTCTGGCCTGCGCCACACATGTGATCGGTCCAGATGGCGGCCCCCTGAGCGAAGTCCGTATCGTCTAGTTCGTATCGCCTGTATCGTCTATTCCTCGCCAGAAAAAATCATGAAGATGCCGCGCGTTGCCTACCATATGCTGCCCGAGGGCAGCATTCCGCCGACGGTCACTGTCTATGGAGCCGGCGTGCGTATTTGGCACTGGCTCAATGCGCTGCTGGTCTTTATCCTGTGCTTCACCGGATATTTTATCGGTACGCCCTGGCCATCTTCGATTGGCGACACCTCGATCCTCTATTCGATGGGTTGGCTGCGCTTTTTCCACTTGGCGAGCGGTTATCTCTTTGCCCTGCTCGCCCTTTATCGCTTTGCGCTAGTCTTTACCGAAGGCGGTATTACACACCATCTGTTTTTGCCCGCCATCTGGCGTCGGGAGTGGATCATCGGCTTCAACCGTCAGATTCTTTGGAATATTTTTCTCGGCCGCCCACAGCGTTATGTCGGTCTTAATCCGCTGGGCGGCATTATCATGCTGCTTCTTTACGTTCTACCGGGGGCCTTGCTCATTCTCAGCGGATTTGCCATGTATGCCGAAGTAACCGGGCACGATAGCTGGCAGTACTTTTTGTTTGGCTGGGTCGGCCTGTTCTTTGGCAACACGCTGGATCTGCATGTCGTGCATCGACTCAGTATGTGGCTGGTCGTGTGGTTCATTGGCATGCACGTCTATGTCGCCGTTCGAGAAGACATCACCTCGCGCCAAACAGTGATTAGCACCATGCTTTCCGGCGAACGGCAGTTCAGAAAATAACCGGGAAAATTTGCGATGAACGAACGCATTCTAGTCCTTGGTATCGGCAACACCCTGTGGGCCGACGAAGGTTTTGGGCCAAAAACAGTGGCCCGGATCGCGGCGTGGCCAGACCTGGACGACGGCATTGAGGTTATCGACGGTGGCACCCAGGGGCTTTACCTGCTGCCGCTGGTGCAGCAAGCCGATCGCCTGCTGGTGTTCGACGCCGTTGATTTTGCCCGGCGACCGGGGGAAATTGTCATCCTGCGCGACGAGGAAATTCCCGCTTTTTTCGGTCAGCGCCCACTAAGCCTGCATCAGAGCGGTTTTAACGATGTCCTGGCCGCCGCCGCACTCACGGATAGAACGCCACGCTCGACGACATTGGTTGGCGTACAACTGCAAAATATCGACGAATGGGGCGGCGATTTGTCGCCGGCCGTGGCCGAATCGATGTCAGCCGCCATTGAGTTCGGTCGCCGGGAAATACAGTTCTGGCGGAGTAACAGTAACGAACGCTGCCAACGGAAGGAAAGACCATGACCCGCCTGCAAGCCAGCGATCAAGACGACGAACTGAACGCTCTGGGGCGTTTTTGTGTCGGCATCTTCCGCTCGGTCGACAATGTTCGCATGTTCAAAGTCGGGCATTTGATTACCGTGCTAACCGTTCTTTTGCTGCTGGCCGGT
>CAXNNH010000009.1:0-16237 GCA_964203325.1 Burkholderiales bacterium
AGGTCGAACACTTGTCGGGTTTCAACCACCATCGGTTCGGTCAGGAAAGTGCCGCAGGCATCGCAGTGGGGTGGGGGAGATGGATTTCGGTGCGATCCGGCGTCGCCACCTTCTTGAGCGTGCGCCCAGGATGGCCTTTCTGTCCGCCGTTCGGGTGTTCTCCTGCCTGACGCAGCGACTTGTGGCCCTGGGTTTGCTCAGTCCATCCGAGGACGGGGGCTTGCTCGAATTGCGGCTGTTCTGCGCGAGGCGCGCTTCCCTTCCTATTCCACGACCTTCGTTTGGAGCGCTGTGACTTGTACTCTCAGTTTGCGCACCCAAACACGCAAAGGCCACAGTTCGCAGATCAGCAGATCTTTCTCGGTAACGCTCCGTCGGGTAAGGTCGGGAAGTTCGTCCATGCCTCAACATCAGCACGAGGCGTGCCATGTACCTCAGTAGTTACCATTACTCAAGGTTCTGGATCTGCTCGCGCATTTGCTCAATCAACAGCTTAAGCTCCATCGCCGTTTGCGAAACTTCGGAGACCACCGATTTGGAACCCAGAGTGTTGGCTTCGCGATTGAGTTCCTGCATCAAAAAATCGAGACGCTTGCCGCTGGCACCACCGGTTTTTAGTACGCGCTCAACTTCGTCCAGATGCGTGGATAGGCGGGCGATCTCTTCGGCGACATCGATGCGTACGGCAAAAACAGCCACTTCCTGGCGGATGCGTTCGTCGTCAACGGAATTCACGGCATCGAGCAGACGCTGGCGCAGCTTTTCCTGAAAAGCGGCCTGAGCCGCAGGAATGCGCGGTGCCACTTCGCGTACCAGATCACGCATACGCGCCACTCGTTCGAGAATGACCGCCGCTAGTTTTTCGCCCTCGCGCGACCGGCTGGCGGCAAAATCGTCCAGTGCTTCCCTGGCTAAAGCCAGACAGTCGGGGGCCAATGCGCCAATATCAAGGGAGTCGTCGCCGAACATGCCGGGCCAACGTAGAACATCGCTGACGGTCAGTGGCGCCGACTGCGGCATTTCGTTGCGTACCTGCAGATCGAAGGCTTTAAGCCGTTCGAGTAACTCGGAGTTCAAGTTGAACTGTTGCGCTCGCTGCGTCGCGGGCACAAAGCTCAGGCGACACTCGACCTTGCCGCGCGACAGGCGGGCTGCGATCAGCTCGCGCAAGGCGGGTTCGACGACGCGCAGCTCCTCGCCGATGCGGAAGTAAAAATCGAGATAACGCGAATTGACGCTTTTCAGCTCAATGTGAATTGAACCGCTCTCAATGTCGAGTGTTCGTGCGGCATAACCGGTCATGCTATTAATCATGGGTATCCTGAAATTTTGAAATGAACGGGGTGAAGTGCGCCTAACCGGGAATCCAGTAGTCTCACCATTACGCTTACAGCAGCCCCGCTTTACAGCGTGCAGCCAAACCTTGAGAATGGCCGAAAACTTCCATCATAGCCTCCCGCTCAATGTCACAACAAGCCAACCATGCACTTCCTGCCGGTTTTCAACTTGAAGAGTATCGCATTGAGCGACAACTCTCCCTTGGTGGCTTTTCAATTGTCTATCTGGCCACCGATAGTGCTGGCAAATCGGTCGCCATCAAGGAATACCTGCCAAACAGCTTGGCCTTGCGCGGTGAAGGAGAGATTAAGCCGGTTATCACCGCCGAGCATATGGCGGCCTTTCGCTATGGTCTGAAGTGTTTTTTTGAGGAAGGTCGTGCGCTGGCCAGACTGGCGCACCCGAATGTGATTCGCGTGCTGAATTTTTTTCGGGCCAACGATACTGTGTACATCGTGATGCAATATGAGTCCGGTCTTACCTTGCAGGAGTATGTCCAAAAAAACAAGGATACGATTAGCGAGTCTTTCCTGCGCAATGTTTTCAGCACACTGCTCAATGGCTTGCGCGAAGTCCATGCCCGCAAGCTCCTGCACCTCGATTTAAAACCCTCCAACATCTACCTGCGTAGCGACCTGACGCCCTTGTTGATCGATTTTGGCGCAGCGCGACAAACACTCTCGATCGACACACCGATTCTCAAGCCGATGTATACCCCCGGCTTTGCCTCGCCCGAGCACTACCAGCAGCGTGAGTTGCTCGGCCCGTGGAGCGACATCTACAGCATTGGAGCCTCGATCTATGCTTGCTTGGCCGGTGGCGCACCGCAGGCGGCGGACAAGCGCTTAAAAAAAGACCTGCTGATTCCGGCGATGGTGCGCTGGGAAAACAAGTACTCGGATCAGTTTTTGGAAACAATAGACTGGTGTCTATGCCTTAATCATCTCTATCGACCCCAAAGTGTCTTTGCCCTACAAAAGGCCTTGAATGAGCCGATAGTCGTTCCCGAATTGCCGAAGGCCCCCTCTTTCGGCAGCAGCCTGAGTAATTTGGTCGGCAGACTACGCAAGAAAGTGGAGAGCCTGTGAAATTTACGATCTACCAAGAAAGCCGCACCGGTAAAAGAAAAAACAACGAAGATCGTATTGCGCACTGCTACTCGCGCGACGCCTTGTTAATGGTCGTTGCCGACGGTATGGGCGGTCATTTCTATGGTGAAGTAGCGGCACAAATCGCGGTACAAACACTGACCGAAACTTTTCAGCTTGAAGCTGACCCGGAACTGGACGATCCATTTATGTTTCTGCAAAGAGCGATGGACAGTGCGCATCACGCCATTTTCGACTTCGCCCTCCAGCGCAAACTCAGCGATTCGCCACGCACCACCTGCGTGGCGTGCGTCGTGCAGGGCAACATCGCCTACTGGGCACATGCCGGTGACTCACGTCTCTACCTGCTGCGCAACGGAAAATTACTTTTTCGCACACGCGACCATTCTCGCGTACAGCTCTTGATGGATCAGGGAATCATCAATCAGGCACAGGCTGCCAGACACCCTGAACGGAACAAGGTTTACAGTTGCCTCGGCGGCCCGCAGACCCCAGAAATCGAATTTTCCCGCAAGACACCACTGGAAACCGGCGATGTGCTGGCGTTATGCACCGACGGCGTATGGGGGCCTCTAACCGACGAAAACCTTATTTTCGCACTGAATAGCGCCAATCTGATTGCCACCGTACCGGCGTTGCTGGAAAAAGCTGAGGCCCGTGGTGGTCCGCATGCTGATAATTTGTCGATGGTTGCCGTGCGCTGGGAACAAAGTTACGCCGATGAAGCGGCTAACGCCGACAGCGTAGTTTCTACGCACGATATGTCGGACGATACCGTCACCACCCGCCTCGACGAGTTCGGCCGTAATGCCGATTACAAATCCGACTTGAACGAAGACGACATCGAACGCGCCATCGAAGAAATTCGCTCCACTATCGAAAAATACACAAAATAGGAACTTTCATGCGCCCCAGCCAACGCCAGGCATCGCAATTACGCGACGTCCGAATCACCCGAAAATTTACGCGCCACGCCGAAGGCTCGGTGCTCATTGAAATGGGCGATACCCAGGTACTGTGCAACGCCAGTGTCGAAAACTCCGTTCCCGCCTTTTTGCGCGGCAAGGGTCAGGGCTGGGTGACGGCCGAATACGGCATGCTGCCGCGCGCGACCCATACTCGCACAGGGCGTGAAGCGGCCAAAGGCAAACAATCCGGTCGCACCCAGGAAATTCAGCGCCTGATTGGTCGCTCCTTGCGCGCGGTGATTGACCTCAAAGCACTCGGCGAGCGCCAAATCACCCTTGACTGCGATGTCCTGCAAGCCGACGGTGGCACGCGCTGCGCATCGATTACCGGTGCCTGGCTGGCGCTCTACGACGCCTGCGCACAACTGGTGCTCAGTGGCAAATTGGCGGAAAACCCGATTCGCGATCATGTAGCAGCCATCTCGGTGGGCATCTATCAGGGCTTGCCGGTACTCGACCTCGACTACCCGGAAGACTCGGATTGCGATACCGACATGAACGTCGTGATGACCGGCAATGGCGGCATCGTCGAAATACAGGGCACGGCCGAAGCGGTGCCCTTTACCCGGCCACAGATGAACACGCTACTGGATCTCGCCGATGCCGGCATCCAGCAACTGATCGCTGCACAAAAGGCGGCGCTGCAGGAAGCCTGAAATGGCCGACAGACTTCCTGGCGGAAACAAAAAGCACGCGGTCGTCAGTGACGATCAAGTCAAGGCGCTACTCGACGATCTTGATAGTTCGATTACCAGCTTTGATGAACGATTGAGAGCTTTCGAGGCCGAAACGGCCATCGCAACGCCGGGATTCGGCCGGTCGACGGACGTACCTTTCCCCTGCCTAGACCTTGGCGGACAACATGCATGGCCAGAAATTCCAGGGAAATCTGCGCATACCCTTGCCCAAACACCGAGCCAAACACCACCCCCTGCGCGAACCAGGGAGCTCGCCAGCGCCGAAACGGGGAGGGGTGCGTCCTCCGCCCCGGATCTACTGACTGAACTCGCCCGTTCGGCCGAGGCGCATGCACAAAACCGGATCGTCGATAGTCGCTTGCAGCAAGAAGTCGAGCAACGGTTCGACCAAGTGCTGCGCACTATCTTCGACTATCTACATGAGTTCACCCGGCACGTTAACGTGCTTAAGCCAGCGATACCGCTCACCTACGCACTGGATTTTCGCCATCGCTTTGGCGCATTGCAGTGGGCGGAGGGATTTGTTGATTTTCGCACCCGCAGTAAATCGGAAATAGCGCTGATCGAAAGCGTATCGGTACGTCTGCGATACGCCACGCCCACTCTGGACATAATTCAGCCACTGGAAAAAGTACACGCCCTTCGCCACGAGCTGCACTTGCTCAATCTGACGATTACAGATGAAGAAAAGGTCGTTATTCCCGGTAAAGGTCACGGCATCCGATTCACGTTGGCAGACTCAATCCCGGTACAACTCACTTTTCGGAGCGACAGTGCGCGCGGCAAAATTGTGGTGCGTGGACGCAATATTGGCGCGCTGGGACTCTGCGCCTATCTAATCGATCTCAACCGCCTGGCGCGCACATCGCTCGACGCCGTTGGCCTTAACCTGCTCGGTCGCTCCAGCCGCCTACCCGCCGAGTTCGTCCCCGTCGCCTTCAGCAGCAAGGTGTGAGCGACCGATGTTACGCCACGGCCAGCAAAAAACCGTCATTCCCGCCGACGTGGGAACGACGAAAATCGGGGTGTTTTTGTCGAGTTCAGCGCATATCGTCCGGCTTGGCTTGATCGCAAGAAAGGCAGAATGAACACATCAAACCCTCTGGGCACGCTACTGATGATCGGCCTGTTCGGCAGCAATATTGTCTTGATGGCTCTCTCGGGATATTCGCTGCGCCATAGCTGGCAACAGCACGAATTGCGGGCGCAGATGCTGACGCAAAACATCGCCAGCGCACTGGACCGGACGATTTCCAACAGCATCGAGAAAATCGACTTAACCCTGCGCACCGTGACCGATGAACTGGAGCGCCAGCTATCCACCCAGGGAATCGACGACAAGAGCATCAATGCCTTCCTGACCCGGCATGAACAACGTTTGCCGGAACTCGAAGCCTTTCGGATTGCTGACGACCAAGGGGTCGTCTTTCTGGGCAAAGGCGTAAACAAGCAAGATCGGACGACAAGCTGGAGCGATCGCGACTACTTTATCCATCACCGGGAGCATGCGGAAAACACGCTGAGAATCACTAAGCCGCGCATGGGGCGTCTGGCAAAGCAATATATCGTCAACTTCTCACGGCGCTACAACTATCCCGATGGTCGATTTGCCGGCGTTGTTTCGGCACCCATCGCCGTTGAGCATTTCGCAAAACTCCTTTCCCAGTTCGATCTTGGCCCCAAAGGCACGCTGATACTCCGAGACGTTGATCTGGGGCTGATCGCCCGCTACCCGCCCATTGCCGATCAGCCTGCCGGGCAAGTCGGGCACAGTGCTGTTTCCCAGGAACTCCGCCAACGTTTCGAGTCCGGAGTCCCCGTTGCGACTTATCACATCACCAACTCGCCCGATGGCTTTGAACGCATCCTCACCTTTCGGCGTCTGGATGAAACGCCGATGATTGCCATTGTCGGCGTGGCCAGCGACGATTATCTGGCGAGCTGGCGTCCCGAGCTGTACAAAACCTTGCTTCTGATTGCTTGCTCCCTCTTGATTACCGGCCTCCTGAGCAGATTTCTGCTGCGCCTGATCGCCCAATCCGCAGGAGACCAGGCGCTGTTAAGAGAAAGCGAAGCGTTCAAGCAAACTATCCTGAATTCCGTCGCCGCCGAAATTGCCGTCGTCGGCCGCGACGGGAAAATCCTGGCCGTTAACGAGCCTTGGCGGCGTTTTGCGTTGGAGAACAGCGCCGACCCCGGCGAATCTACACGGCGTACCGACGTTGGTGCCGATTATTTTGCCGTTTGCGAAAACACCCATACCGATTCTGAAGAATCATCGGAGCTAGATGTCTGTAGCAGTATCCGGGACGTGCTGGAAGGCAGGTCGCCCAGCTTCAGTATCGAATACCCCTGCCATTCACCGACGACAAAGCGCTGGTTTGTCATGATGGTCATGCCTCTGGGCGAAAACGCTAACCAGGGTATCGTCGTCTCGCATACGGAGATCACCCGCATCAAGCTGTCGGAGGAGCAGCTACGGATTGCTGCGGTCACTTTCGAATCGCAGGGCGGCGTCGTTATCACTGACGCTAACAGCATTATTCTGCGCGTTAACCAGGCATTCACCCGGATGACCGGTTACACGGCAGAAGAAGTGGTCGGTCAAACCCCGCGCATTCTCAAATCTGCTCACCACGACCCGGAATTTTTCCGCAGCATGTGGGAGTCGATCAATAGCACCGGCGGCTGGCAGGGAGAAATCTGGGATAGACGCAAGAATGGCGAGGAGTATCCGAAATGGTTGATCATTTCTGCGGTCAAGAACGAGGCCGGTATCGTCACGCACTACGTCGGCACGCATCACGACATCACCGAACGCAAGCACGCCGAAGAGCGCATCCACGACCTGGCCTTCATCGACCAACTGACCGGCCTGCCCAATCGCACCTCTTTGCAGGAGCGGCTAACGCAAACCCTGGGCTTGATCCAGCGCAACGATGGCCAATTGGCGCTAATGCTCATCGACCTCGACAACTTCAAGACCATCAACGACACCCTCGGCCATGAGGTAGGCGACCGGCTGTTGGTTGAGGTCGCCCAACGTCTGGCGCGCTCCGTGCGCCAAAGTGATCTGGTGGCGCGCCTCGGCGGCGATGAGTTTGTCGTAGTCCTGCCGGACATTGCTTCGCCAGCGGATGCCGCCCATGTCGCCGAAAAAATTCTCTCTTCCGTCTCGTCGCTCTACATCATTGACGGCAACGAGCTGCGCACCAGCCCGAGCATCGGCATCTGCCTGTTTCCAGATGACGCCAGCGAGAATCAGGAGCTGATTAAAAAAGCCGACATGGCGATGTATCACGCCAAGTCGAAAGGCCGTGGCAACTATCAGTTTTTCAAGAATGAGATCCAGTTTGCCGCCGTCAAGCGCTTGACCATTGAAGCCGACCTGCGCAAGGCCATCGCCCAGCGACAATTCCTGCTCCATTACCAGCCGCAACTCGACTTGCGTACCGGCCAATTGGTAGGCGTCGAAGCGCTGATCCGCTGGCAACATCCCGAGCGTGGCCTGGTATCGCCGCTCGATTTCATCCCCATCGCCGAAGAAACCGGCCTGATCTTACCCATCGGCGACTGGGTTCTGGAAGAAGCATGCCGTCAACTGGCGGCGTGGTGGCGCAGCGGACTGGGTGAAATCAAGATGTCGGTCAATCTGACCGCCAGCCAATTTCTCAACCGATCGCTGGCTGATCGAATCAAGGCGCTGGTTCGTCAATACGGGGTGGCCTCACACCTGATTAATCTTGAAATAACGGAATCTATGTCAATGGCCTCGCCCGAGCAAACCATCGCCTCCATGAAGGAACTGACCGGATGTGGCTTCTCCCTATCGATCGACGACTTCGGCACGGGCTATTCTTCGCTGGCTTACCTGAAAATGTTCCCGGTGAGCACGCTGAAAATCGACCGCTCCTTCGTCAAGGATATCGAAACCGACCAGAACGACGCGGAGATCTGCGATGTTACGGTGCTCCTGGCACACAAACTGGGAATGAATGTTGTCGCCGAGGGCGTCGAGACGGAAGCACAATTGCGCTACCTGCAGTCGATCGGTTGCGAGATAGTCCAAGGCTATTTGATCAGCAAGCCCTTGCCGGCCAAGGCTGCCGAGCAATTCATCCGCAACAATCCCCGCATGACCGACGTAGGGACCATTGATTTATGGGCAGATCCGGAACGGGATGCGTGCGGAAGTTGAGCACAACTCGCTCTACGGCTCACGCCAAATTTTTCCACCTTTTGTTGAGTAATACATAACTTCAAGGAGTCATTCTGTGCAACGTCTTGTGCTCGCTTCTAACAACGCAAAAAAACTCAATGAACTCAGCGAACTGCTCGCACCGCTTGGGCTAACGCTGCTGCCACAAGCGCAACTGGGCGTCGGCGAGGCGGAGGAGCCGCACTGTACTTTTGTCGAGAATGCCCTGGAAAAAGCTCGTCATGCCGCCCGTTTAACCGGCTTGCCGGCCTTGGCCGACGACTCGGGCATCTGCGTCGACGCTTTCGGTGGAGCGCCCGGCGTGCAATCGGCGCGCTTTGCTGGAGAGCCGAAATCGGATGCGCGCAACAACGAAAAACTGCTCGCTGACCTGGCCAACCAGGCGAATCGCCGCGCGCATTACTACTGCGTTCTGGTCTATGTACGCTCGGCGGACGACCCGCAACCGATCATTGCCGAAGGCGAATGGCACGGCGAAATACTCAGTGTGCCGAGGGGCGAAGGCGGCTTTGGCTACGACCCCTTGTTCCTCGTGCCCGAACTCGGCCTAAGCGTGGCCGAAATCTCCTCCGAGGAAAAGCACCGTCGCTCGCATCGCGGACAGGCACTCGCCCGTCTGCTTGAGCGTCTGCAAGCACGTCGCTGAACCGACCATGCCCAGCCCCAAACCACCCTCCCTTATTCCAACCTTTCCGATCTTTCCACTCAGCCCGCAGGGCGGCAAAAGCGCGAAAACACTGGACTTCAGCGCCTCGCCCCCCCTCTCGCTCTACGTGCATGTGCCGTGGTGCGTGCGTAAATGCCCCTACTGTGATTTCAACTCGCACGAAGTGCGAGGCCAGCACTCGCATGAAGTGCGAGATCACCGCTCGCACAAGGAGCGGGAGAGCTTCCCCGAAGCCGCCTACATCGCCGCCGTCATTGCCGACCTGGAATCGGCCCTGCCGCTGGTCTGGGGACGCAAAGTAAGCAGCGTCTTCTTTGGCGGTGGTACCCCCAGCCTGCTGTCCGGCAGCGGGCTGGACCAACTGCTGACCGCCATCCGCAGCCGCCTGCCGCTCGTTCCCGGCGGCGAAATTACCCTCGAAGCCAACCCCGGCACGGCGGAAGCGGGAAAATTTGCCGCTTTTCGGGAAGCAGGTATCAACCGCCTGTCGCTCGGCATCCAGAGTTTCAATCCCGAACACCTGCAGTCACTTGGCCGAATCCACGATGGCGTCGAAGCCAGGCGCGCCATTGAAATGGCCGCCGCCCAGTTCGACAATTTCAATCTCGACTTAATGTACGGCCTGCCCGGACAAAGCCTGGCACAAGCGCTCAACGACGTGGAAAATGCCCTATCCTTCGCGCCGCCGCACTTGTCGTGCTACCAGTTGACGCTCGAACCGAACACCGCCTTTGCCGCTGCGCCGCCGCTTCTGCCCGAAAGTGACACCTGTGCTGACATGCAGGATGCCATCGAAAATCGGCTGGCGGCGGCCGGCTACACGCATTACGAAACATCGGCCTTCGCCCAACCGGGGCGCCAGTGCCAACACAACCTCAACTACTGGCAATTCGGCGACTACTTGGGCATCGGTGCCGGTGCCCACGGCAAACTGACCGTGCATGATCGAACGCAGTGGCAAGTGCGACGGCAAATGCGCTGGAAGCAACCCGCGCGCTACCAGACGCAGGTCGAGGCAGGGCAGCCGGTGCAGGAGGATTTCTCAGTCCCGGCCAGCGAACTGCCTTTTGAATTCATGATGAACGCGCTGCGCCTGAACCAGGGCTTCGATGCCCGCCTGTTTGAGCTACGCACCGCGCTGCCGTTGATGTCTATCGAACGCGAATTGCAGCAAGCCGAACGACAAGGCTTATTAACGCGGACGGCGCAGCGCATTGCGCCCACTGATCAAGGGCGTCGCTTTCTCAATCGCCTGCTACAGATTTTTTTGCCCGAGTAACGGCTTGTTTTATCGCTGAAGCCTCTGGGAAGCGTTCAGGAAATCCTCAAAGGCATTCGGGATTTCCCCTTGGCACTTTCAGCCCGCGCTTACATACAACACGAGGATTTACGTTTATCTTCCACCCTTGGAAAAAGTGGGCGTACTTGTGGACTTGGCTACTCAATATCTCCTGAAATTATTTGTTGCGGGCCGCTCGGCCCGTACGGAGCAGGCTATCGCCAACCTGAGGGGCCTCTGCGAAGGCGAATTTCCCGGTAACTACGAGCTTGTCATCATCGATGTCCTGCTCCAGCCGGCAATAGCCGAAGCGATGAAAATCCTCGCGACCCCCACCCTGATTAAAGAAGGTCCCCTGCCGGTCCGCCGCATCATTGGCGATTTTTCCGATAAGGAAAAGGTACTGGCCGGCATCGGACTGCTTGCACGTTAGCCTTGACCGTCTCGCCCGAGGAATCGCCATGTTTACCCATATACCGAACTACCCACAGATCGAAAAAATAGAAACCGGCATTCTTGGTTTCGACCTAATTTCCAGCGGCGGCCTACCCAAAGGGCGCACCACACTGGTTTCCGGGACAGCGGGCAGCGCCAAGACACTGTTCGCCGTTCAATTTCTCGCCGAAGGCATTCTGCGCTCGGGCGACACCGGTGTTTTTGTCACCTTTGAAGAAGAGCCGGCGGACATTCGGCGCAACGTCAAGTCGCTAGGCTGGGACATTGAAACCTGGGAAGCGGCCGGCAAATGGCTGTTTGTCGATGCTTCGCCGGAACCGGGCGAGGACCAAGTGGAGTCCGGTCGCTACGATCTGGGCGCGCTACTGGCGCGCATCGAACACGCGGTAGCCAGAATCGGCGCCGCCCGTTTATCGATGGACTCGCTGGGGGCCATTTTTGCCCAGTTCCGCGACGCGGCTATCGTGCGCTCCGAACTGTTTCGCATTGCCTATGTTTTGCGCCAGCTCAAAGTCACCTCGATCATGACCTCGGAACGGACTCAGGAATACGGTGAAATTGGCCGTTTCGGCGTCGAAGAATTTGTCGCCGACAACGTGGTGATCTTGCGCAATGTGCTGGAGGACGAAAAGCGGCGGCGGACGATGGAGATCCTCAAGTATCGCGGTACCAGCCACCAGAAAGGCGAGTTTCCGTTCACCATCGTCTCGGGACGCGGCATTCTGGCCATGCCGCTCTCGGCTATGGAGCTTAACCAAAAGTCATCGAACGTTCGCATTTCCTCCGGCAACGACGAACTGGACGCCATGTGTGGCGGCGGTTTTTTCCGCGATTCGATCATTCTGGCCTCCGGCGCCACCGGTACCGGCAAGACGCTGATTACCACCGAGTTTCTCAACGGCGGCGCCAAGCACGGCGAACGTTGCCTGCTCTTTGCCTTCGAGGAAAGCCGCGAGCAACTGTTCCGTAACGCCGAGGGTTGGGGCATCGATTTTGAGACGATGGAAGCGTCGGGGCTGCTCAAGGTCGTCTGTGCCTACCCGGAAGCCGCCAGTCTCGAAGATCATCTGATCGAGATGAAGGACATTATCGAAAACTTCAAGCCAGACCGGATTGCGGTCGATAGCCTGTCGGCGATGGAGCGCGTCGCCACGCCACGCGGTTTCCGCGAGTTCGTCATCAGCCTGACCTCCTTCATCAAGCACCAGGAAGTCGCCGGCTTGTTTACTTCGACCACACCGACCCTGATGGGCGGCGTCTCAGTCACCGAAACGCACATTTCGACCCTGACCGACTCGATCATCCTGCTGCGTTATGTCGAAACCAACGGCTCAATGCGCCGTGGGCTAACCGTACTAAAAATGCGCGGCTCGATCCACGACAAGGATATTCTCGAATTCACCATCGACAGTAGCGGCATGCACCTGGGCGCCCCCTTCCTGCATGTGACGGGGATTCTGGCCGGCAATCCGCGCGACGCCTCCTTTGGATCGCATATTGAATAATGGAGCGATCCGTGAGCACGCACAGCGTCTTCGCGGACGCCTCTGACCTAGCGCCCTCCTTGTTTCAAAGCATCGTCGAGCATGCGTCCGACGCCATTATCGTGGTCAATCTCGACGGCGCCATTATGCTATCCAATCCGGCGGTGGCGGAAATATTCCAGCGCCAACGGAACGACTTTCAGGGAGAACTCTTCGGCTTCCCCATCGCCTCGGGAGAGCTGACCGAGATCGAAATCTTGCGCCAGGATGGCCTCCTGGCGGTGGCCGAAATGCGCGTCAGCGAGGCTTACTGGGAGCGCGAGCGCGTCTTCATTGCCATCTTGCGCGACATCACCGAACGCAAGCGTATGGAAACGGCTCTGCATGAGGCCAAGGAAGAACTCGCCGCCGTCTACCGCTGCGCGCCGCTCGGCGTCATTACCTTAAAAACAGACGGGCGCGTCAAGCTCTGGAATCCCGCCGCAGAAAACATCTTGGGCTGGAAAGAAACCGAAGTGGTTGGCAACGTTTTGCCCAATATTTCGGCAATGCTGACGCATCGTCATCGTGTATCCGGGAACAGGCCATTGGCGGCGCACGACGAAGCGATCAAGGGCCGGGAAATTCAGCAATTGAAGAAAGATGGCACGCCCGTCGACCTCAGCGTTTCCCTAGCGTCGGTCCGCGATGTTGCCGGACAAGCAGCAGGCATCGTGTGTATCGTCGAGGACATCTCGCGCCGCCTGCGCGACGCAGAAAAACTGCGCCTGTCCGGCAAAATATTCGAGAACACGCAGGAAGGCATTCTGGTGACCGATGCGCAAGGCGTCATTCTGGCCGTCAATCAGGCCTTTGTCGCCGTGACCGGCTACACCGCCGCCGACGCCATTGGCCGCAAGCCCAACCTGCTCAACTCGGGGCTGCACGACCGGTCGTTTTACCAGGAAATGTGGCGCCTCCTGATCAAGGATGGCCATTGGCGTGGCGATATTTGGAACCGTCGAAAGAACGGTGAAATCTATCCCGAGTGGATTAACATCAGCGCCATTCGCGACGACGACGGAAATCTTAGCAACTACGTCGCCATTTTTTCCGACATCTCCAAGGCCAAGGAAAACGAGGAAAGCCTGCTCCGCCTGGCGCACTTCGACGCACTGACCGGCCTGCCGAATCGCTTTTTATTTCAGGATCACGTGGCCCTGGCCCTGGCGCAGGCCGAACGCAACGACAAGCAGGTGGCAATCCTCTTCCTCGACCTGGACCATTTCAAAACGATCAACGATACGTTAGGGCATCGCGCCGGCGATAACGTGCTGATCGAGGCCGCACAACGCCTTGCCGCCTGTCTACGCGCCGGCGACACACTGAGCCGCTTCGGTGGCGACGAGTTTATGGCCGTATTGCCCGATCTCGACACGAGCAATGGCGGCAGCAACGACGCTGCCGCCAGCGTTGCCGACAAGTTGCTCGCAACGCTGGCTCGCCCGTTCATCGTTGAAGGCCAGGAAGTCCGCATCAGCACGAGTATTGGTATTGCCCTCTACCCGCAGGATGGCCAGCAACTGAATGTCCTATCGAACGCCGCCGATGCCGCGATGTATCGAGCCAAGCAACGGGGCCGCAATACCTACTGTTTCTCCGCGCCTGGCCCGCTGACAGAAAATGATCGTTAACCACGGCCAGCAGGCTCCCAGAGGATCGATGGCTGGAGACCCGCATGGATAAACGATCTCCGGGGGGGAGGGCTGGAGAGTGGCGTAAACAGGCGCTCTCCGGGCAGGCCATCTGTAGATCGAGCATTGGCGCGGCTTCCAGGCGAGCGATTACGGTCGCTTGGCTTTTTTCACTCTTTGATTCGCCCTTCTAAACGCCAGAAAGGAATCGACCGATGCGCAATACGACCCTGCGTGCGCTTGAAAAATGCCCAACCGGGATTAGCGGTTTCGACGAGATTTCGAGTGGCGGTTTGCCGTTCGGTCGCCCCACCTTGCTAGCGGGTCATGCCGGTTCGGGGAAAACCCTGTTTGCCCTCGAATTCGTTCTGCACGGCATCGAGCAATTCCAGGAGCCGGGCGTCTTTGTCAGCTTTGAGGAAACCCCTGAGGAGTTGGCGGCTAATGTCGCCTCACTGGGCTTTGACCTGGTTCGCCACCAGCAGGATAACCAACTGCGTATTGTGCACATCGAACTCGACGCGCACGAAACGATTGAAGCAGGCGACTACGATTTGCAGGGACTGTTTTTGCGTCTGGGCGCGGCGATTGAGGCAACGGGCGCACGCCGTATCGCCCTTGATGCCGTGGAAAATCTATTCTCGGCGTTTACCGATTTACGCATCCTGCGTGCCGAATTCCGTCGCCTGATGGACTGGCTCAAGGAACGCGCCATTTCCGCAGTCATCACCACCGAGCGCGGCACCGACGGCCCCTATTCGATCACCCGCCACGGCCTCGAAGAGTACATCGCCGATTGCGTCGTCGTTCTTGACAACCGCGTCGAAGGCCAGTTAGCGACGCGCCGCTTGCGCATCGTCAAGTATCGCGGCTCGACGCACGGCGGCGATGAGTATCCCTTTGTCCTTGACCGGCATGGTTTTTCGGTGATGCCGATCACCTCGGTGGGCATGGCTTACCAGGTCAGCACCGAGCGCATGCCGTCGGGCATCGAAAGCCTGGACGCGATGTTATGCGGCGGCTTTTTCCGGGGCAGTAGCGTGCTGGTCAGCGGCACCAGCGGTACCGGCAAGAGCAGTATTTCCGCTCAGGCGGTCGACGCGGCCTGCGCTCGGGGCGAACGCTGTCTCTACGTCGCGCTGGAGGAGTCGCCCGATCAGATTGCGCGCAATATGACCAGCATCGGCATCGATCTGGCGCGATGGCAGCGCGCAGATTTACTGCGTTTCCATGCGGTGCGACCGACCTTCAGTGGACTGGAAAACCACCTGGCCACCCTGGTTGGCTTGGTCGAAGAATTCCAGCCACAGGTAGTCGTCATCGACCCGATTACCGCGTTCAACATCAGTGCCGATGAGGAGCGGGTCAAACTGATGCTTATTCGTTTTGTCGACCTGTTCAAATCACGCGGCATCACCTCGCTGTTTACCGCCCTAACCTTGGGCGGCGATGCACCGGAGTCGACTTCGGTGGCCATTTCTTCGCTGGTCGATGTCTGGCTACTGCTGCGCAATCTGGAATCGGCCGGGGAACGCACGCGCGGCCTGTATGTCTGCAAGGCGCGCGGCAGCGCGCATTCCAATCAGATCCGCGAGTTTCTGCTGACCGACAGCGGCCTCAAGCTGGTCGATGTTCTCCTCAATGCAGACGGACAAATCCTGACGGGTTCTGCGGGTCTGCTGTACCGACGACAAAAGGAGAGCGAGGCCGAGACGCGCAGTGGTAATACGCTGCGTCGGCGGGCACTGCTGGAAAATCGGCAACAGGTACTGGAGGCGAAAATCGCTGCCATGCGCATCGAATACGAGGAAGAGCGGCAAATCCTTGAAAGCGAACTGGCGCACGAGGATTCGAACATACAGCTCAGCGACTATAGCCTGGCGGGATTGGCCGCCCTGCGCGGTCGCGCCGTCCGTGACCCCCAATGATCCGCTGCGGCGAAAAAAGACATGAGCGATAACACGTCCTCGCTATACCTGGAAGAACGCCTCCTGGAAGAACACCTCCCGGAAGAGCCAACACCCGTCTCCTGGCAACTGCGCCTGTACATTGCCGGGCAAACGCCCAAGTCGCTGGCCGCCATTTCCAATTTACACCGGATTTGTGAGGAATATCTCGCCGGTCAATTTCATATTGAGGTCATCGACCTCCTGGAAGATCCGCAACGCGCCGAAGGCGACAAGATCATCGCCATTCCAACGCTGGTGCGCCGACTTCCCACCCCGATCCGCAAGATCATCGGTGATCTTTCCAATACCGAAAAAACACTGCTCGGCTTACAACTGCACGCCAAGGTCGTCTAAAAGGAGCATGGCCATGCCCGACAAGGAGAGTGCTGCGAGTGGT
>CAXNNH010000010.1:0-15579 GCA_964203325.1 Burkholderiales bacterium
ACGTCGCCGGAGATGGTGGTGGCGATTGACGGCAAGGTACCCGATCCAGCGCAAGAGCTTGATCCGGTCAAGCGTGAAGGTTTTGAGCGCGCATTGCAGTACATGGGCTTGCAGCCGAACACGCCGATTCAGGATATCAAGGTCGACAAAGTTTTCATTGGGTCGTGCACCAACTCACGGATTGAGGACCTGCGTGCTGCGGCTGCAGTACTTAAGGGTCGCCATGTAGCGGCCAGTGTGAAGCTGGCACTGGTTGTTCCAGGTTCCGGTCTGGTCAAGCAGCAGGCGGAGCGCGAAAATCTGGACAAAATCTTCGTGGCGGCCGGTTTCGAGTGGCGTGAGCCGGGGTGCTCCATGTGTCTGGCAATGAATGCCGACCGTCTGGAGCCGGGTGAGCGTTGTGCTTCGACGTCCAATCGCAATTTTGAGGGTAGGCAGGGCGCCGGGGGACGCACACATCTGCTGAGTCCAGAGATGGCGGCCGCAGCGGCGATTGCCGGCCACTTTGCCGATGTTCGTGAAATTATCTGAGCCAGGAGCCATTATGAAAAAGCTGACTATAGTTTTTATCGTCACCCTAGCTTTCGTCTCGACCGCATGCAACACCGTCCAAGGTATCGGCAAAGATATTGAAAAGGGTGGGCAGGCTATTGAAAAGGTTGCCAAGTAATGGATAAATTTGTTCGCTTTGAGGGGCTAGTAGCGCCACTGGACCGCGCCAATGTCGACACCGATGCAATCATTCCCAAGCAGTTTCTAAAGTCGATCAAGCGTTCCGGTTTCGGGCCTAATCTGTTCGACGAATGGCGCTATATGGACGTTGGGCAACCCGGTCAGGATAGTACGCAGCGGCCACGTAACCCAAGTTTCGTACTTAATCTGGAGCGCTATCAGGGCGCGCAAATCTTATTGGCACGCAAGAATTTCGGTTGCGGTAGCTCGCGTGAGCACGCGCCGTGGGCTTTGCTCGACTTCGGCTTTCGGGTAGTGATTGGCGAGAGTTTTGCCGATATTTTTCACAATAACTGCTTCAAGAACGGCATTTTGCCGATTGTGCTACCGGTTGCCGAGCTTGATGCCTTGTTCGCGCAGGTCGAAGCGACACCCGGTTACAAACTGTCCGTCGATCTTGAACAGCAGCTCGTCGTTCGGCCGGATGGCAAAGAGCTGCCGTTTACCGTTGATGCCTTCCGCAAGGAGTGTCTGCTCAATGGTTGGGACGACATCGGTCTGACGCTACGTCACGCCGATCTGATCAAGACGTTCGAAGAGAAGCGCCGTATTGAGCAGCCTTGGCTGTTTGCATAAAAAATCAGAATGAGAGAATTGGAATGAAAATTTGTGTTCTTCCTGGTGACGGAATCGGCCCCGAAATCATGGCGCAAGCCGTGCGTGTCCTGCGGGCACTTGATTTGACATTCGAGCTTGAGGAGGCGCTGCTCGGTGGCTGTGCAGTCGATGCGACAGGCAATCCCTACCCCGAAGCGACTGCCAGCCTGGCTCAGGCTGCGGATGCGATATTGCTGGGAGCGGTGGGTGGTCCGCAGTGGGATCAGCACCCGCGCGAGCAACGCCCGGAACGTGGCTTGCTGGGTATTCGGAAGCAGTTGGGCCTGTTTGCCAATTTGCGACCAGCGATTCTTTATCCTGAACTGGCTAACGCTTCGACGCTCAAACCAGAAGTTGTCGCAGGGCTGGATATTCTGATTGTGCGCGAACTTACCGGCGATATTTATTTTGGTCAGCCACGCGGTATTGAAATGCGCGATGTCGATGGGAAAAATCAGCGCTTTGGTTTCAACACCATGCACTATACAGAAAGCGAGATTCGTCGCATTTTGTGCGTTGCTTTTGAGGCGGCACGCAAGCGCAACAAGAAATTGTGTTCAGTCGACAAGATGAATGTGCTGGAAACGACGCAACTTTGGCGTGACGTGGCGATTGAGACGGCAGCGGAATACCCCGATGTAGAGCTTTCACATTTGTTGGTCGACAATGCCGCCATGCAACTCGTGCGCAATCCGAAACAGTTCGACGTAATGGTTACCGGAAATATGTTTGGCGATATTTTGTCCGACGAGGCATCAATGCTGACCGGCTCGATCGGTATGCTGCCGTCGGCCTCGCTGGACGAGAATAACAAAGGGTTGTACGAGCCAAGTCATGGTTCGGCACCAGACATTGCCGGTAAGGATGTGGCCAATCCGCTGGCAACGATTCTGTCGGCAGCGATGATGATGCGTTATACCTTTGCCCAGGAAGAGGCCGCACAACGTATTGAAAATGCTGTAAAGAAAGTTCTTTCTCAGGGCTATCGGACGAACGATATCTACGAGGTCGGGACGAAAAAAGTGGGAACTAAAGCAATGGGCGATGCGGTTTTGGCGGCGCTGTAAAACGAAATATTGGTTTAAAAGGTGGAAACATGAAAAAGGTGGGTCTGGTTGGCTGGCGTGGGATGGTGGGTTCGGTACTCATGCAGCGCATGGTGGAAGAAGGTGATTTCGATCACATAGATCCGGTATATTTTTCTACATCTGCCGCAGGAGGGCAGGCTCCGACGCTGGCCGGCAAGGAGGGCGGCAAGTTGCAGGACGCGATGTCGATTGATGTGCTCAAGCAGTGTGACATCATTATTACCTGCCAGGGCGGCGATTACACCAAAGAGATTTTCCCAAAGTTGCGCGCTACCGACTGGAATGGGCACTGGATTGATGCGGCCTCGACACTGCGCATGCAGAAGGATGCCGTGATTATCCTGGATCCGGTTAACCTTAATGTAATCAAGGACGCCTTGGCGAATGGTGGCAAAAATTGGATCGGCGGCAACTGTACAGTATCGTTGATGTTAATGGGGCTTGGTGGCCTATTTCAGAACGATCTCGTCGAATGGGTCAGTGCAATGACCTATCAAGCAGCCTCTGGCGCTGGCGCACAAAATATGCGTGAGCTGTTGTCGCAGATGGGATCCTTGCATGATGCAGTGAAGGCCGAACTGGCTGATCCCGCTTCAGCAATTCTCGATATTGATCGTAAGGTTGCTGAGACGATGCGTGCGTCAAGTTTTCCAACCAAGAACTTCCGTAATACAGCGCTGGCCGGTAGTCTGATTCCCTGGATCGATGTCCCTGTTGAAAATGGACAGTCGAAGGAGGAATGGAAGGGCGGTGCCGAGTGCAACAAGATTATCGGTCGTCCGGCTTTCCGCTCGCCCGGTAGCATTCCGATCGATGGTCTGTGTGTGCGCATCGGCGCCATGCGCTGTCATTCGCAGGGTTTGACCATCAAGCTCAAGAGGGATGTTCCGCTGAACGAGGTGAACGACATTATCGCCAAGGCAAACCAGTGGGTAAAGGTTGTTCCGAACGAACGGGAGATTAGCGAGCGTGAACTGACGCCGGCAGCCGTTACTGGTACATTGAGTATCCCGGTAGGGCGTTTGCACAAGATGGCCATGGGGGCGGATTATCTGGCTGCCTTTACGGTTGGCGATCAGTTGCTGTGGGGAGCGGCAGAACCATTACGTCGCATGCTGCGTATTCTGCTGGATAATTAATATCGCCAGGCATGCTAAGAGGCTCCGATGCTTTTCCTCTGCTTTACTGGTAGGTTTTGCTTGCGTGCCTAACCTCATGATGTTATTTTAATTCTCCCGAATTGTTCAAAAATCGACGCTTAAGGCGGTGCTGTGGCCGATAAAATGCAAAAGACACCAATAAGTATCAAACTGCGTACCTCTGTGTGGGCGGTGGCGTCGTGTTTTGCCCTTCTGAGTGTGCCCGTGGTAACGCAAGCTGCAGGGCTAGGGAAAATTACTGTTTTTTCAGCACTTGGTCAGCCTTTGCGTGCCGAAGTTGAGTTGTCCGCGACACGCGATGAACTTTCTGGTATGAAGGCCCAATTGGCAACCCAGGATGCCTTTCGATTGGCGGGGTTGGATTACGTAACAACACTCGCTGGAATCCGCTTCTCCATCGATAAGCGATCCAACGGCCAGCCGGTGATCAATCTGAGTTCCGATAAACCGATTATTGATCCCTTTGTGGATATGCTAATCGAGATTAATTGGGCTACCGGTCGCCTCGTGCGCGAGTACACCTTCTTGCTGGATCCGCCGGAACTGGCGGGTAAGGCGGCTATCGTCGAGTTGCCTGCCGGGTATAGATACACCGAGTCGAGCAGGATCGCCGATGAGTTGGCGGCAACCCAGGTACGGAGTGAGAAGCCACGGGTACGGGAAGAGAGTCGACCGTCGCCCACTGTTGGCGATACTCATCTGGTTAGATCAGGAGAGACACTGAATAAAATTGCCGCCGAGATGAAACCGGATGGAGTATCGCTCGAACAGATGCTGGTTGGTCTGTTTCGCACCAACCGTGATGCTTTCGATGGAAATATGAACCGTCTGAGAGCAGGCAGGATTTTGTCAGCCCCCGAAAAATCTGATCTCGAATCGGTTTCTCAGAGCGAGGCCAAGAAAATTGTTGTAGCCCAGTCTTCAGACTGGAATGCCTACCGTCGAAAACTGGCCGGTGTGGCGGCCCAAATTGTGCCGAATCCAGAAGAGAGCGGTAAGCGTGAAGCTACTGGCAAAGTCTCGGCAAAGGTTGAAGATAAGGCTACGCCGGTGGCGGAATCCAAGGATCAGTTGAAGGTATCGAAGTCAGATGCTGCGGCTGCCAAGCGTTCCGAAGAAGACATTATCGCGCGTGAGAAGGCTCTCAGGGAAGCTAATGATCGTGTGTTAGGGCTTGAGAAAAATGTTTCTGATCTGCAAAAACTGGTCGAACTGAAAAATCAAAGTCTTGCCGTGTTGCAAAAGCAACTCGCTGCCAAGGCTGCTGCCGTTGAGCCAGTAAAGCCTGAGCCGGCGATCAAGCCTCTGCCTATCGTGCCGTCCGAACCGAAAAAGCCCGAGACAGAGGTTAAAGCTCAAACAGTACCAGTACCGATTGAGCCTACTCCTACTCCGCAGCCGACCCCGGCACCTAGTCCGGCTCCGTTGCCTACCTCAGCCCCTCTTGTCGCTGAGAAACAGCTTGAAAAACTGGAAGAAAGTAAGCCTATAGAATCGCCTGCAGATAAGCCCGCTGAAGCTGCAAGTGAAAATAAAATTGAAATCAAACCTGAAACGAAGCCGATTGAGGTGCCGCAGCCGAAGCTGGTGGAAATAATGCCTCCTCCAGCAGAAGAACCTGGTTTTGTTGAGGAGTTGATAGATAGTCCAATGATGCTGGCTGGTGGCGGTGGTGCCTTGGCGCTACTTCTTGCCTTGTTGCTGATTAAACGACGTCGCCAAGATTCGCATAAGGACGAATTGCCGCCTGCAGTAAGGAGCGCGCTCTCCGCAAGGAGTTCGCTGGGAGGGAAAAGTACATTGGCGCCACAGATTGGAGGCTCAGGCTCCGGTCCTAACTCGGTGTTCCATAGCACTGGTGGGCAGAGTATCGATACCTCGTACGTACCCCCTCCTTCTGATTTCAGCCAAGCGGGGCCAGGGAGCATCGATACTGATGAAGTTGATCCGGTGGCCGAGGCTGACGTTTATATGGCTTATGGGCGCGATGCACAAGCTGAGGAGATACTGCTAGAGGCTAAGCAGAAAGATCCGAAGCGCTATGCGATCCACCTTAAATTACTTGAGATTTATGCCAATCGAAAGAATATAAATCAGTTTGAAGTGGTAGCGACAGATCTCTATAGTGAGACGGGCGGTTCGGGTGCTGAGTGGGAGAAGGCGGCGGTGATGGGCCTTAAGCTCGATCCAAAAAATCCATTGTTTGGCGGTTCCAGCCATGATGTTGAGCCGAAACCTACTGCTGCTCCGCCGGTTTTTCTGAATTCTCTTGATTTTGAGGTCGATACTGCAGAGCCAGCAGAGGCGCTTGTCGATCCACAGTTAGAAGCGATTGATGTTGTGCCCGAGCTTATGCCTGTTGTCGAAATCGCCAAGTCAATAGAAGAAGCTCCTGCGGTCAAAACGCCCGAAATAGCCCTTGAAGCCGCACCGCTGGATTTCGATCTTGGCGAAGCACCTTCGCCCGACGTTGTTACGCAATCAGAATCAGAATTGGAGCTATCTAACGTTGAAACTGATGCACTTGACTTCAGTCTGCCGGAAACTACACCTGAACCTATAGTCAAGGCTATCGTTGCTACTGAACCCGAAAAACCGCAAAACGTCGCAGATATTGATTTCGACCTTGAGTTCGATGTCAAAATGACCGAGTCGACGGTACTTGGTCAGCCAATGCAGTCTCCTTCGTTCGATATGACTTCGATCAATCTCGATCTCGACGATTTTGCTGAGGATAGTGCCTCGAAGCCCGATAAACATATTGGCGACCCGCCGTCAGCATCCGATTTTGGGCAGTTTGAGGTGGACACCAAACGGCTCGATACAACTACGAAAAGTGATACGCTATCGGATCAGTCGGATTTGCCGTCTTTAGCCGAAATAGAACCATTCGCCGAGATTGATATATCAGCCAATGAAGAAGTCGCTACCAAGCTCGATCTAGCCAATGCCTACGAAGAAATGGGCGACCTCGAAGGGGTGCGCGAGCTTTTGCAGGAGGTTCTGAAAGAGGGCGATGCCGCGCAACGAGAAAAGGCGCAAGCCATTCTAGCAAGAATCTAGCGAGGATCGGTTATAAGGTAAGGTGCTGTTATTCAAGAGAAAGATGTTGTCGCCTGACTCGCTTAGTGTTTCTTTTCGCGACCCGTTCTTTGCCGGGTAGTGACTATACGTCGAAAGGCTTGGGGCTTGGTATCAAGTTTGCCTGGAAAAAGCGGTTGTGGAATAGCGGGGCATAGTGTCGTCAGGCCACGACGTAAAATCTTCGATCCGTATTGGTTATCTGTGATCCCGTGGCATTTCGTATCAATTGCGCCAACGGTTTTGGAATTCTATGGTGCAAAAGATCTGAAGCAAGCTGCTTGAGGATGAAGTCATATCATCTTGAATCGCATCCAGGTTTATGGCTAGATTTAATGAGGGTCGTCAGATAAGTGTATAATTCGAGATTCATGTTATTGATTTCAAATTTAATTAAAGGCATTGCCGATGCGTTTTGACGAACTCGGCCTTGCGCCTGAGCTACTAAGAGCTATTGCTGAACAAGGCTATACAGATCCAACGCCGATTCAGGCGCAAGCAATTCCCATTGTTCTTGCAGGTAACGACCTGATGGGTGGTGCTCAAACGGGAACGGGTAAAACAGCAGCTTTCACTCTCCCTCTTCTGCAACGGATTCTGCCATTTGCGAGTTCAAGTCCTTCGCCAGCTCGCCATCCTGTACGCATACTCATGCTTGCACCGACTCGTGAGTTGGCAATTCAAGTACACGAATCGGTAAAGGCGTACAGTAAATATATTTCAATCAAGAGTTTGTGCGCATACGGAGGCGTGGATATTAAGCCTCAGATTGCTGAGATCCGTCTTGGTGTAGAGGTTTTGGTCGCAACCCCGGGGCGACTACTTGATCTCGTTGAACAGAAATGCCTGAATTTTGGAAGTGTCCAAGCGCTTGTGCTTGATGAAGCAGACCGCATGCTGGATATGGGCTTCATTCCAGATGTTACGCGCATCCTGAATATGCTGCCGCAGCAGCGTCAGAGCTTACTTTTCTCAGCTACTTTTTCTGAAGAAATCAAGAAGCTTGCCGACAAAATGCTGCAATCGCCGAAGCTGATCGAAGTCGCGAAGCGCAATACCGTGTCGGGGACTATCACGCATCGTGTGCATCCGGTTTCTGCAGATGCAAAGCGAGCATTGTTGGTTAAGCTACTCAAATCGTCCGATTTTAATCAAGTGCTGGTATTTACGCGCACTAAACTTGAAACCAATAAGTTAGCACGCGAACTGCAACGTGCAGGGATCAAGGCCGATTCGATCCACGGCGACAAGAGCCAGCTTGATCGGTTAAAAGCGCTCGAAGCTTTCAAGGATGGATCGATATTGGTACTTGTGGCAACCGATGTTGCGGCACGTGGCTTGGATATTGACGAACTGCCGCACGTAGTCAACTTTGAGTTGCCGCATACGCCTGAGGACTACATCCACCGCATTGGCCGTACCGGTCGAGCTGGCAAGCAGGGTACAGCAATCTCTCTGGTCTCGGCACACGAAGTGCCCTATCTGATTGATATCGAAAAGCTGATCAAAATACAGGTCGAACAAATTGTGGTACCGGGGTTTGAACCGGAGTATGACTACGAATATCCGCCCAGCGGTAAAAAAGGCCACCACCGTAGTCCTCCCGCGCCACCTTTGGCACCTGCGCCTGCAGTCGTGCCACGCCGGGGGCTTTTGCCCGGTGCTAGCCGTAGCAGTGGAAACGGGAAAAGTGGCCGTCGGCAGAGTCATATTGCTGCGGACGGCTTTGATTTCAGTAAGCCTTATGAAAGTGCTGAACCCCATCCCATCGCCGCACCGACAGATACAGAGGCAGCCAGGACCATAGCGAGAATGGAACATCCAAACAAGCAACAACGTATTGTTGCGGCACTGCTTGGTGGTTTGGGACGGAAATAACTATTTCGTTAACACTTTGCTTATACCGAACCGCAACACTTCGTCTTCACGAGTGTTTGCAGGGAATTTTACCTATGGCTAGCCGCCTTCGGCTAGCTTCAAAATGGCAACCGAAATGTTGTCGCCTTCGCCTTCAGCTCTGCTCCGAGCCAGGTTGATCAGCTTTTCGCAAGCCTCGCGTGCCGAAAATCGAGCGATTGTATCTCCCAGTTCAGCATCGCTGAAATAACCCCAAAGGCCATCTGAACATAGCAAAAAGCTATCCCCAGATTGCAGATCCTGCGCTTCCCCGAAGTCAATTGTCGGAGCTTGACCCCCGCCTAGAGAAGTAATCAAAATATTGCGGTTTGGATGCACAAGTGCCTGTTCGGCGGTAATTTTTCTCTGGCGCAGTAGATGTTCTACATAGGAGTGATCGGTGCTTCTGAAAAGGAGCTGATCTCCGTTAAAGCGATAGAGCCGGCTATCACCGCAGTGCGCCCAGTTGACTCGCCCCGGCTGCAACAAGAGCATCACCGCCGTACTGTGAGGATCTTTTTCGTTCATGAAGCGTGAGGCCTTGATCAGCATATGCGCTTCCTGGAGGCTCTCTTCCAGCATGGTGCGCGCCGATTCGCTGCGCGCCGAAAAATTTTCAAGGTTGCTGCGTGCCGTATAAACAACCTGCTGGGCGGCAAGAACACCACCTGTATGCCCACCCATACCGTCAGCCAGAACGGTAAGGACTACTCCACCTCCCTTCGGGTGCGGAATAATCGCCACTCTGTCCTGTTGCTCCTTGCGGTCACCTTGGTGCTGTGCGAGACAAGCATCTATCGTCATTGACATTTTTGAAACTTTCTTAACCGCATGAACTCAGCCAAGCTCAGACCTTTGTGCGCCGTAACTCGTCGGGCCGGGGCAAATGATTACTACGACCTGGATTGCGCTGTATATAAACCCGATGTGCAGCTACCACCAGCGAATGTACTTCTTCACTTGTCAGCTCCGTAAAATTTTCGCGAACTACGCGAAACGCAAGATGTTCAAGAGACTGACCGCCCCATCCTCGCTCCGGATCAAAAAACGGCTCTATCATTAAAAATGCAGATTCAAACGCCGCACGTAATCGTAGATTGTTTCGTCGCTCTTCTTCCGCATCCCTGGGACCAGGCCCCCATTCGAACTGGTCTTGCGCCATATTCTGATTCCTGACTATTCAAATTCTTTTCGCGCATTTAAATGCTGTCACTATGCCCTGGCTGAACCATAGATTCAAAGTAACTGAGTAGAATAGGATTTTATCGCTTTCAGAGTTTCGCTGGGCTGCTGAATATCTCTCCTCATCCTGGAATAATGTTTAGTGAATACGATTGCGCATCGCAGCAATAAACAGCTCGCAAACCTCCTCAATGGTGCATCGAGAACGACGCATCAAGCCAGTTTTAAGGGGGAGTAGTTACCCGGAATTGGTGATTTGTGCTAAATTGCTGCGTTGCAAAATAACCTCCATGCAGCCATCACCCACCAAGGTGAATCATATGCTTGAACAACACTATCTAACTACCCTGTTTGAACCAAAATCAGTCGCTGTGATTGGTGCCTCGGAGCGCGAAAACTCAGTCGGCAACATTATTTTCAAGAATATTCTTGAATCGGGTTACAAAGGTCGCCTTTACGCGATCAATCCAAAGCACGAGTCCATACTGGGCGTGCATGCCTACAAGTCAATTGAAGAAATTGGCGCTCGCGTCGAATTGGCTGTGATCGCTACCCGCCCGCAAACTGTTCCCGACATTGTCGAACAGTGCGGTCGAAGCGGCATTAAAAACGTCATTGTGATTACCTCGGGCTTTGCTGAAGCGGGTCACTCAGGTGCGGCCCTTGAGCGCAAGATGCTGGAAATCGCACGCAGCTACAATGTACGCGTGCTCGGCCCTAACTGCCTGGGCATCATTCGACCAGAGCTGGGACTAAACGCCACGTTCGCGCGCGTCACTGCCAATGTTGGCAACTTGGCACTGGTATCGCAATCAGGAGCTATGTGTTCGTCGGTACTCGACTGGGCGAAAAGCAACCGTGTCGGTTTTTCCAGCGTTATCTCGCTAGGCAGTACCGCTGACGTCGATTTTGGCGAGATTCTTGATTACCTGATCTACGACAACCGTACGCATTACATCCTGCTCTACGTCGAAGGCATCCGCAACGCTCGCCGTTTCATGAGTGCCTTGCGCTCGGCAGCGCGCATCAAGCCGATTATTTTGCTCAAAGCCGGTCGCCATGCAGCGGGTTCGGCAGCCGTACAAACACACTCGGGCATGATTGCCGGTTCGGACATCGTTTTTGACGCAGCCATCCGTCGTGCCGGTGTCGTCCGCGTTAAAAACGTCGGGCAGCTATTCTATGCGGCAAAGGCTTTAGCTTCCAAGTTCAGGCCGCAGGGTAAACGGCTAGCGATTATCACCAACGGGGGCGGTCCGGGCGCAATGGCAGCCGATCGTGCCGGTGACCTGGAAATTCCACTTGCCGAGCTGTCGCTTGCAACCACGCAGGCACTCAACGCCACGATGCCAGCCACTTGGTCGCACAGCAACCCGATTGACATTGCTGGAGATGCAACACCGGAGCGTTATCGCGACGCAATTCTTGCCGTAGCACAGGACGAAGGTGTCGACGGCATGCTGGTCATGCTTTCTCCGCAAGCGATGACGCAGCCGTTGCAAGTCGCCAAGGCTGTCATCGACGTCAGCGATCAAACTTCCAAGCCGATTTTGACGTGCTGGATGGGTGAGGAGCAGGTTGCCGAAGGACGGTTGACGCTTGAGGATGCCGGCATTCCTGCCTTCCGAATGCCGGAAACGGCGGTTGAGCTTTACTTTCACATCTCGACCTACTATCGGAACCAGAAGCTTTTGCTGCAAACACCCGAGCCGACCTCGCAGCACACACGCCCAGAAACCGAGGGTGCCAAGATGTTGATCGAAGCCGTGTTGCAAGAGCGACGTAAAGTGCTGTCTGAAATGGAATCGAAGGCCATTCTGCGCGCCTTCCGTGTCCCGGTGGCGCAAACCATGGTCGCACGTACGCCGACGGAAGGCCTATTGCTCGCCGAACAGATTGGCTTTCCGATCGCGATGAAAGTGGATTCGCCCGACCTGGTGCACAAGAGCGACGCAGGCGGTGTGCGACTGAACATCACCAATGCACCTGCCGTGCGCAATGCCTACCACGACATCATCGAGACGGTACAGAAAAAACACCCGACGGCGCGCATCAATGGCGTTTCGATCGAGCCTTACCTGGCCCGCCCGAACGGCCGCGAACTAATGATCGGCGTCGTGCGCGACCCGATCTTTGGCCCGATCATCACCTTCGGTGCTGGCGGCACTGAGGTTGAGATTTTCAGCGACCGCGCTGTTGCCTTGCCGCCGCTGAACCGCTTCCTGGCCAAGGATCTCATACGCTCGACGCGCGCTTCAAAGCTGCTCGGCGAGTTCCGCAACATGCCGCCGGTTAACCAGGACGCACTGGAAGAAGTCCTGCTTAATATTTCTGAAATGGTTTGCGAGCTACCGTGGTTGCAGGAACTCGATCTAAACCCCCTGATCGTCGATGAGAACGGTGCCATCGCCGTCGATGCGCGTATCGTCATTGATTTTGCTTCGTCGTCCGGTGATCGCTATTCGCATATGGCCATTCATCCCTATCCGGTACACCTGATTCAGGAATGGGAGTTGCCTGATGGCCGAACGGTTACCATCCGCCCGATTCGCCCGGAAGATTCCGATCTTGAGCAGGACTTCGTCAAGCGTATGTCGGACGAAAGCAAATACTACCGCTTCATGGATACGCTGCGCGAACTGACGCAGGCCATGTTGGTACGTTTTACGCAGATCGACTACGACCGAGAAATGGCGTTGATTGCGACCATTCCTGACGAAGAAGGCAAGGAACTTCAGATTGGCGTCTCGCGTTACGTGACTAATCCCGACGGCGAATCGGTCGAATTTGCGCTGGCAGTCGCCGACGATTGGCAGAAGCATGGTGTCGGTCGTAAGCTAATGACCGCGCTGATTCAGAGCGCGCGCATGAAAGGCTACCGTGCTGTCGTCGGCGACGTGCTCGCGCTGAACTCTAAAATGTTTCGCCTAATGACCAGCCTTGGCTTCTCCATCCACCCGCACCCGGACGATCCTGCAGTTAAACGCGTGGTCAGGCCGCTACATATCTGACCTTCGAACCAAAATAGAAAGAACGGGGAAGCTAAAATGCTTCCCCGTTTTCATGAACGGCATGGATAATTACTTAACGTGCTAACCTGTCTTTTTCCAAGCATTGAGATTGAAACTAGGGGTGGACATTACAACTGCTAAGCGTAGAATTTGGCTTAAGGAGTTTGTTTGGCGCGATAATGCAGTTGCTGGAGGCGTTGCCCCAAGCTAGCAAGTGTTAGCGAGATGCACAGATGCACTTTGTCTTATCAAGTTTTACCCAGTTTTTCCCTGCGGTGTTTGTTAAGGTCATATATTCCTTGAACCAATGCTAATTGGCATCGGTTACGGACCCTGGAAACCGTTGTTGTGCTGACCCGGCTTGTTGGGTATGCCTGATGCGGAAGGAAAGTGACCCATCTGGACCTAGGTTCAGGATGCCGGCCTGACGGCACTCGCGGGGAATCCGAAATGGCAGCGCGAAGCTTGAAGCTTCGCGCTGTTTTATTTTGGTCAAGGCGCTATTTGATATTTGATACGAGTTGGCATCTCTGCCGCTAAATTTTCTACAAAGTTTTTCCGCGAAGTAGAAATGTCGATACTCGGTTACAGGGGTCGTACCTTGTCTCATATAGAAATACAAAGAATAAACTGATGGGAGTTTAAGCGTGGATGGGTGGCTGTTAAGTTATTCCTTGCTTGGAGTCTTTGGTGGTTTCATCGCCGGACTGTTTGGGGTCGGCGGTGGCCTGACCATTGTTCCGATTTTATTCATGCTCTTCTCAGCGCAGGGTTTTCCTGAAGCACATATCATGCACTTGGCGCTGGGCACCGCGATGACTAGCATTGTTTTTACCTCGATCGCCAGCATGCGTGCGCATCACCGGCACGGAGCCGTACGCTGGGACATTGTGCGGGCCATGGTGCCGGGTTTATTGCTGGGAACCTTTGGTGGCTCGCTGTTTGTCGGCCTGATACCAACGCGACCTTTGGTGGCGGTGTTTGTCTTGCTCGTGTACTACGCCGCTGCGCAGTTGATACTCGACTTCAAGCCACAAGCGCAGCGTCAGCTACCCGCTAAAGTGGGGCTTTTCACAGCGGGAGGCGTGATTGGCTCGGTGTCTAGTCTAGTGGCGGCGGGGGGCGGCTTTCTCTCGGTTCCCTTCATGCTTTTCTGCAACGTCTCGATCCATAGTGCCGTGGGTACTTCCTCCGCACTTGGTTTCCCCATCGCCGTCGCCGGTATGGTCGGATATATCGTTGCCGGATGGGGGACGCCCAATCTGCCCCCCCACACTTTTGGCTACCTCTATTGGCCGGCGCTGCTCGGAGTCGTGGCCCTCTCGATGTTGGCCGCACCTTACGGAGCGCAACTGGCGCATCGACTGCCGGTCAAAAAGCTCAAACGTGCTTTCGGTGGCTTCCTGGCACTACTCGCCACCAAAATGGCATACAGCTTATGGGTGGGCTAAGAGCCTGTAAGGCTCTAAACGCAATAATTATCCCATACGCACCCTTTTACCGATCAACCGGCAAGCGTGCCGTAGCTCCTGCCAGGAAAAGATACTTTGCCGACTTCCCGATGCCAACAACGAGCAGCACGCCGGGCACTGACAGTTCGGCCAGCGCACAGACTAAAAGTGCCGGCGTCTGCGGTATCGGCGAAGCTGCAATGAAAAGCAGGGCCAGCAACCCATAGGTTTGCAACCAGTCGTTGGCCCAGCGCCAACTCTGTAGTTCAAGCAACTGGGGATAGCGCAACAAGACGGCCTCTCGACCCAAGTGCTGGAAAATTTCGACCAGCACGGCGGCGCCGCAGCCGCTGGCTATACCGCAGAGCAGGCCAATACTGCGCCATTTCTTGGGACCGAGCAAAACGGCGGGAATCAGCACGGCGGCGAAGGGAAAGCTGAACGTAACGGTAGAAAAAAAGGCGACCGCCGCGACAATGACGGGATAGTAGCGATGCGCTGCACTATCGGCGAGCAAACGATTTAAGCCGTTGGAAAAAGCACGTACTCTCATGAATGTTGCTCTGGGAGTGATCGGTAAATAATTTTGGCCAGACACCGATTACAAATGCGGCCAAACGCAGTATAAACTTCGACGCACTATTATCGACACAACCCACCGAAAAGGAATTCACCATGAGTCGTTTTACCGCACTCGCCCCCATTGTTTGCAGTCTCCTTATCTCGGCTAGCGCGCTAGCTACTGGGCTGACCGACCTATCGAACAAGGATGCTGCTTCCGGTATCAAGGAGGCGCTCTCGAAAGGCGCAGAAGTGGCGGTTGCCCAGCTCGGGAAACAGGACGGATTTATGGGCGATACGCGCGTCAAGATTCAACTGCCCGAATCGCTGCGCAGTGCCGAGAAGATGATGCGCACCCTGGGCATGGGCAAACAGGCAGACGAGTTGGTCGAAACGATGAACCGCGCCGCCGAATCCGCCGTCGTCGAAGCCAAGCCGATTCTGGTCAACGCCGTTAAAAGCATGAGCCTGGACGATGCAAAAGGGCTATTGACCGGCGGCGACGATGCGGCGACCCAGTATTTCAAGCGCACCACGGCCGCTCCAATCGGCGAAAAGTTTCTGCCCATCGTCAAACAAGCCACGGCTAAGGCGCAACTGGCCGACAAATATAACCAGTACGCCGGCAAGGCGGCCAAACTCGGCCTACTCAGCGAAAAAGACGCCAACCTGGATTCCTACGTCACGCAAAAAGCGCTCGACGGGCTTTACCTGATGATCGCCGAACAAGAAAAAGCGATTCGCCAAGACCCCATCGGCAGCGGCTCCAAGCTGTTACAAACCGTCTTCGGTGCCGTTGGTCGCTAGCCACGCTGTGATG
>CAXNNH010000011.1:0-13967 GCA_964203325.1 Burkholderiales bacterium
CCAGCCGCCAGATTCGTGATCGCCTGAACAAGGAGCTGCTGACCAATATGGCGCTGCGCGTTGAGGAAACTACAGATAGTGACAGCTTCCTCGTCTCCGGTCGTGGCGAGTTGCACTTGACCATTCTGCTCGAAACCATGCGCCGTGAAGGCTTTGAGCTGGCGGTGGGCCGTCCGCGCGTGATCTTCAAGACCATTAATGGCGAGCAGTGCGAGCCGTATGAAATGTTAACGCTCGATGTTGAAGAGACGCACCAGGGCGGTGTCATGGAAGCGCTGGGCTATCGCAAGGGCGATTTGCAGGACATGGTTTCCGATGGTCGCGGTCGTGTCCGTCTGGAATACCGCATCCCGGCGCGTGGCCTGATCGGCTTCCAGGGTGAATTTTTGAACCTGACGCGCGGCACCGGCCTAATCAGCCATGTGTTCGACGACTACGCACCGATCAAGGGCGATATGCCGGGTCGTCGTAATGGCGTACTGGTGTCGTCGGAGCAGGGTGAGGCGGTAGCTTACGCACTGTGGAAACTGCAGGAGCGCGGCAAGATGTTCTCGGTGCCGGGTGACAAGCTGTATGAAGGCATGATTATCGGTATCCACAGCCGCGAAAACGACCTGATCGTCAATCCGATCAAGGGTAAGCAACTGACCAACGTTCGCTCCTCGGGTACCGACGAAGCCGTGCGCCTGGTACCGGCGGTTGCGCTGACCCTGGAGTCGGCTGTCGAGTTTATCGACGAGGATGAGCTGGTCGAAATCACACCGAAGAACATCCGCATCCGCAAACGCCACCTCAACGAGCATGAGCGCAAGAAAGCGCTGCGCGAAGGATAATATCCCGAGCATTTAACCGGCACTGAAACATAGCCGCGACTGGCCCCGGCCCCCTTCCTTGCACTGTTCTTGCAAGAAAGGGGGCCAAAGTTTTTCGGAGGGAGCTTTCCCCGAAGTGCGTTTGCGCCCGACCGATGCCCCGATTATTTTCAGGCTGCCCGGCAAGCCGCGCCAAATGATCATCTACAGACCATGTGCTCTGGAAGCCAATATCCATGCGCTTCTTCAGCCATACCCCTCGTAGATCGCCTATTGGCGCGGCTTGTAGAGGGCTAGTAAAAAATATCGCCGTATTCAACCACCGGTTGTCGACATGAAACGCACTACCTGCGGTGCGTTCCTTTGCTCGCTAAAATCGTGTCCTTTGGCCTTGATCCCCATAGTATGAATAATCGCTTGCCGTAGAGGCTGGTCGTCATCGGGATGGGCACGCAGCAAAGGCAGCAGACTAATCGCATCATTATTACCCAGGCAAGGATACAACTCGCCTTGCGCCGTAATACGGACACGGTTGCAGCTATCACAGAAATTATGGCTGTGCGGTGAAATGAAACCAACCTTGGTCTGGCTATCGGGAATCCGCCAGTAGCGTGCTGGCCCCCCTGTTGTTGCCGTTGAAGGAATTAGCGTAAAGCGGGTTTGCAGTAGCTGCCGAGCGTCTTCGCTGCTGAAATAGGTTGATTCGCGGCCATGGCCGATCTCGCCAAGCGGCATTTCTTCGATGAAGGCGATGTCGATCCCCTTGTCGATGGAAAACTGCACCAGATCGATGAATTCGTCGTCATTTCGGCCACGCATCATGACCGTATTGAGTTTGATTTGCCCGAAAGCGAGGCTCCGAGCCACATCTATTCCGCGCAGCACCTTCGATAAATCGCCGATGCGCGTGATTTCCCTGAAACGCTCGGCTCGTAACGTATCGAGGCTGACGTTGATGCGTTTAACGCCCGCCGCCTGCAGCGCAGGCGCGAAGCGATCCAGTTGCGAGCCGTTGGTGGTGACAACCACCTCATCGATGCCTTCCAGTCCGGCAATTTCTTTCATCAGCCAGATCGCATTGTGCCGCACGAGCGGTTCGCCACCAGTTAAACGTACCTTGGTCACGCCTAAATTGACAAAGGCATTGACGATGCGTAAACATTCTTCCAAGGTTAGAACTTGATCGCGTGGCAGAAAAGTCATCTTTTCGGCCATGCAGTAGGTACAACGAAAATCGCAACGATCCGTGATCGACAGTCGGATGTAGGTTACGTGACGTCCATATTTGTCGACCAAGGTACCGTCAGCGTGAGTAGAAGTTGCCGGCAAGCTGTTCGGCGTGAAGCCAACCAAGGCCTGATGTAGGGATTCTGGCCTGAGCGATTCATTATGCATCGATTGAGCGCCTTGAGGGTCGACTGGGGATGGTCAAAACAAGAGTGGCTTACCGTGGATTTGTTGTCGATTCTTTGTCAACTTGTTGCCGCATATTTCGACTCGGCGCAGCTCATCGTTGTTTCGACATCGATTATAACGAACTTCCCGGCCTCCTTAAGGGAGTGGGGGGCGATCGTTGATCTATTGACTCTGAATGACTACGGTTCTGCAAGCGCATGCTCGCTGCGTCATGGTGTTTGTTTTAGAATCCTCGACGCGTCGCTATTCTTGATCGTGCAACCCCTGATAAATATTGGAAACTGATTGTCCGCGATGCTAAATTTTTTCTCCCGCAGCGAGCCTTCAGAGAGGCTGCGCCAACTTGAAGAGCTATCCCTGTTCGTAGATCTGACGCGCCGCGAAATGAAAATTATCGATGCTTTTGTCCACGAACGGAATTTTCTAAAGGATGAAGTTATCTTCGACGAGGGCGATGAAGGTCAGGCTATTTATATAGTGCTCAGTGGTCGCGTGTTGATTTGCCGTCAAGGTCAGACGGGACTGCCGATTGCACTACTGGAGCGCGGTAGCTTTTTTGGCGAGCTGGCTTTGTTGGACAACGCACCGCGTATGGCGCAAGCTCGCGCTGCTGAAAGCTGTACCTTGCTGGTGTTGTTTCGTGGCGATTTTCTAAATTTGATGCATTCGCACGCCTTGATTGCTTCAAAAATTGCGTTGCAGTTGGCTCGCCATCTCGGACAGCGTCTGCGTGCTGCGATGAATCATGATCGGCTGTCGCCGTGAGGTTTATTACTTACCGTTCCGGCCCCCTCGTCTGGTGTGCCATTTTGCTGACAACCTGCTTGTTACTCTTTCTGTTTCAAAAAATTCTCTGGTTGGTTGTACCGTTTCTGTTCGGATTGATTGCCTATTACATGTTATTTCCACTGCAACAACGTATGGTGTTGAGTGGGCTATCACGCGACCTGTCGGCGGCCTTGGTCAGTGGCGGAGCACTTTTTCTAACGATTGTGCTGGGGCTTCTGATGCTACCTTTGATCGGTGTACACTGGGGTTCATGGCAGGAGTTGGCCTCACTGTACGTTGAAGGGGGCTTACGCTTGGTGACTGAGACACTAACCTGGCTGGAACAGCGATATTTATTTGCCGCACGAGCACACTTAAGCGATCAGTGGGCCAGGCGACTCGGAGAACTAGGCGGTCTGGCCGGATTTGGCGATAAGCTGGCCAGCGGCTATTTGGCAGATGCAGCGTTTATGGCGATGGCTTGGTTGCCTTCGCTATTGTTGGCCCCATTTCTAACTTATTTCTTTTTGCGTGATGGTTGGCGTTTCAAGAAATTTCTCTGCAATTCTGTGCCCAACGCTTTCTTTGAACGAACACTTTATTTGCTTGAACAACTTGATAACACCGCGCGACTTTATTTTCAGGGATTGATCAAGCTGACCGTGTTGGACACCCTTTGTCTGGCTGTTGGGCTTGGGCTAATTGGTATTTCTGCTCCATTCGTGCTGGGGCTGATAACTGCGATTCTGGCTTGGGTTCCTTATGTGGGTTCGATTCTCGGTTGCCTGCTAGTCGTCTTGGTAGCGGCAACCGACTATCCTGGCGATCCTGCAGTCGTCTACAGTACGGTAGGGCTATTTGTCGGCGTACGTTTGCTCGACGATTTTCTTTTCATGCCCCTGACAATAGGGAGAAACCTGAAGCTACATCCCTTGCTTACAGTGCTGATGATCTTCGTCGGTGGTGCGGTGGCAGGCGTTGCTGGCTTGATGCTCGTGCTTCCATTGCTTGGTATGGTCACGGTGCTTGGCGAGACTGTCGGTCAGGTAGTGACCGATCCGCGCTTGCGTGCGAGACACGCCTTTTCGAAGCTACTGGAGCATCGGCAGGTTACGCGTGACCTGCAACCTTAACTGTTTGTCGTTCAATGCCTATGCAAATTCGAGGTGCCTGTAGACTTTATCGTCAACGGGTAAAACCGCATTTTTGGGACTCATGGTAGAATCCACGCTTTTTTTGATTGTCCAGTCTTGGTGTTAAAGGTGTTTTTTCGTCTGGCAACTCAGCGAAGCTAGAATATTTCCTGGGTGCGAGTAGGGTGCAGGGGAGTAATGCATGAAAAATGTGTGGCTATTTCGAGTTGCATTCCGGAGTGGGTACCATCAAGTATGAAGGTCGGATTCCCTTTTTACACTGCGTTTTAACAAATTTTTCAGACTGTATCGCAAGGATTTTTAATGGAAACGAACGTCGCAAACACGAATGCCGCCGATGCTGCCGTAATCGCCCCGGATGTCGCGCTGACCCAGAGCTCCCTTGAGCGTCGCCTGGATTTGAAGGTGCTTATTGCCGATCTCGACAAAGAGGTCGATCAGCGCTTGAAGCGGATAGCTAAGACAAGCAAAATGCCTGGATTCCGCCCAGGTAAAGTCCCGGCGAATATCATTCGGCAGCAGCACGGAGAGCAGGCTCGCCATGAAGCGCTTACCGAGGCGCTTGATCGTATTTTCGGAGCCGCGCTGGCTGATCAGAAGTTGAACATCGCTGGCTATCCGCGCATAGAGCCGAAGATGAGTGACAGTACAACGCATATCGAGTTTTCGGCGGTTTTCGAGGTTTATCCGGAAATTACGCTCGGAGAGTTGGCAAATGTCGAAATCGAGCGTCCCGTACTTGAGGTAGGTGATGCAGAAGTTGACAATACCCTGGCCATTTTGCGTAAGCAGCGCACAAATTACGAGCCAGTAGATCGTGCTGCCGCTAATTCCGATCGAGTGGTAATTGATTTTCTTGGTAAAAAAGATGGCGTGCCATTTCAAGGGGGGCAAGCTAACGATTACCCCTTTGTTCTTGGTGAAGGGGCCATGCTAGCCGACTTTGAAAATGCAGTGTTAGGTTTGAAAGCAGGCGAAGCTAAATCTTTCACAATGACTTTCCCGGGCGACTACGCTGCCAAAGAATTGGCAGGACAAATCGTAACATTCGATATTTCAGTTAAAGAAGTTCGCGAGGCAATTCTGCCAGAGGTAGATGCCGACTTTGCCAAGATGCTAGGCGTCGAAAACGGCGACATTGTCCAGATGCGTTCAGAGATCGAAACTAACCTCAAGCGAGAGGTTAAGAAGCGTTTGCAGGCAAAGATCAAGGAGCAAGTCATGGATGCTTTGTACAAAGCTAATCCTGTCGAAGTTCCGAACTCGCTCGTGGAAATGGAGATACAGCGCTCTATGCAGGCCGCTCGCCAAGACATGGAGAAGCGTGGAATGAAAATTAAAGATTTTCCGATGCAACCCGAATGGTTTGCCGATCAAGCCAGGCGCCGCGTCGGTTTGGGTTTGATTCTTTCCGAAATTGTCAAGGCACACGATCTGTACGCCAAATCAGATCAAGTCAAGGCAATCGTAGAAGAATCGGCACAAAGCTACGAACATCCAGAAGAAGTCGTTGGCTGGTATTTTGCTCAACCGCAACGCCTTGCCGAAATCGAGAATGTTGCTGTTGAAGATAACGTCGTTGCTTGGGCACTGGCATCTGCCAAGGTAGTGGATAAGGCAGTCCTCTTTGATGAGTTGATGGGTCAGAAATCCTGATTTATCTGAGTTGTAATACCCGGAAAAGGAAGGGTTTGGCATGAATATCGATTACGGAAATAGCTGGAACCCACAGGCACTTGGCATGGTGCCGATGGTGGTCGAGCAAAGCGGTCGCGGAGAGCGAGCGTACGATATCTATTCGCGTCTTCTCAAGGAGCGCGTTGTTTTCCTGGTTGGCCCAGTCAACGATGTAACGGCCAATCTGGTGGTCGCACAGCTCCTCTTCCTTGAGGCAGAGAATCCTGACAAAGATATTTTTTTCTACATTAATTCTCCTGGTGGCTCGGTGACTGCAGGTATGTCGATCTACGATACCATGCAGTTCATCAAGCCTGATGTATCAACGTTGTGCATGGGTCAAGCTTGTTCGATGGGGGCTTTTCTGCTGGCTGCCGGAACAAAGGGCAAGCGCTCGGCGCTGCCCAATTCACGGATCATGATTCACCAGCCAATGGGAGGTTTTCAGGGGCAGGCGTCTGATATCGCCATTCATGCTAAAGAGATATTATCTTTACGTGCTAAACTTAATGAAATTATGGCGTTACATACAGGACAGCCAGTTGATCGCATTGAGCGTGACACGGATCGAGATAATTTCCTTTCGGCACAAGAGGCTGCTGAATATGGCCTGATTGACAAGGTGCTGGTCAAGCGCGAAGGTGTTTGATTCGATAGTAATAATATGTTGCCACTTAGCATGAGGTAGGCCGAGATGTCGGAAAAGAAAAGCGGCAGCGAAAAACTGCTGTATTGCTCATTTTGCGGAAAAAGCCAGCATGAGGTAAAAAAACTCATTGCCGGTCCATCAGTATTTATTTGCGACGAGTGTATTGATCTTTGCAACGATATCGTTCGCGATGAGATCGCTGCTGACAAGGGAGATAAAAGTTCCAACGGCGATTTGCCAACGCCTAGGGAAATTTGTGCGCTACTCGATCAGTACGTGATCGGGCAGGGCACAGCCAAACGTATTTTGTCGGTCGCGGTCTATAATCATTACAAACGCTTGCGTCACCATGGTAAGGGGAGTGACGAAGTGGAACTGGCAAAAAGCAACATCCTACTTGTCGGGCCGACAGGTTCTGGTAAGACATTACTCGCACAAACTTTGGCTCGCATGCTGAATGTCCCGTTCGTGATGGCAGATGCAACGACGCTTACCGAGGCAGGCTATGTTGGCGAAGACGTTGAAAACATTATCCAAAAATTACTGCAGAAGTGTGACTACGACACCGAAAGAGCACAACAGGGCATTGTCTATATTGATGAGATTGACAAAATTTCCCGCAAGTCCGACAACCCGTCGATTACGCGCGATGTGTCAGGCGAGGGTGTGCAACAAGCATTGCTCAAGTTGATTGAAGGCACAATTGCGTCTGTTCCCCCGCAGGGTGGGCGCAAACACCCGAACCAGGATTTTGTGCAAGTTGATACGACTAACATTCTCTTTATCTGCGGCGGTGCTTTCGATGGATTGGAGAAGGTCATCCGTAATCGCTCCGAAAGGGGCGGAATGGGATTTAGTGCTGAAATCAAGAGTAAGGAGAATAAGAAAGCGATTGGTGAAGTCCTGCGTAGTGTTGAGCCGGAGGATTTAATCAAATTTGGCTTGATTCCCGAATTAATTGGCCGCTTGCCAGTCGTAGCTACACTTGAAGAGCTTTCTGCTGAAGCACTCGTACAAATTCTGGTAGAGCCAAAAAATGCTCTAGTCAAACAGTATCAAAAACTTTTCTCGATGGAAGGAGTTGATCTCGATATCCGTCCAGCGGCCATGGCAGCTATAGCGAAAAAGGCCCTAGTACGAAAAACCGGGGCGCGTGGCTTGCGCTCCATACTCGAATACGTGTTACTGGATACGATGTACGAACTTCCTGGGATGGAAAATGTCTCTAAGGTTGTTATTGATGAAAATATGATCAGTGGCGATTCCCCTCCAATCTTGATCTATGTTGACCAACCGAAAGTCTCTGGAGCCAACTGAATCGCTTGGCAATAAAGCGGGCTTGAAATTCCGACCTTGCCCCCCATGTTCCGCTACCAAAGCTTACCTATAGGGCTCAATCGATGTCTATGAACAACAACGTGTCGAACTTATCTACCGAGCCTCTCGAACTCCCACTATTGCCTCTTCGCGATGTGGTGGTTTTTCCTCACATGGTGATACCGCTCTTTGTCGGGCGACCGAAATCGATCAAGGCTCTGGAAGTTGCGATGGAAGCCGATAAGACCATTCTGCTCGTCGCACAAAAATCGGCCACCAAGGATGATCCGGAAGCAGAGGATCTTTACGGAATAGGCTGTGTTGCCAATATTCTTCAAATGCTGAAGCTGCCTGACGGTACCGTAAAGGTGCTGGTGGAAGGGGTTCGACGCGTGCATGTCGAGTCGATTGAGGCACGGGAGGCGATGTTTGTTGCCACAGCACGGGCAGTTCGTGCCGACGAAGGACTTGATCATGAAGTTGAGGCACTTCGTCGCGCAGTGATCGCCCAATTCGATCAGTACATCAAACTGAACAAGAAAATTCCGCCCGAAATTCTGACCTCTATCGCAGGAATTGAGGATGCAGGCCGTTTGGCCGACACGATTGCGGCTCATCTGCCGCTAAAGCTTGAGCAAAAGCAAGATATTCTCGAAATGTTCGAGATTCGTGCGCGAATAGAGCGTCTTCTTTCCCAGCTTGAATCTGAAATTGATATTCTGCAGGTTGAAAAACGAATTCGAGGGCGCGTCAAGCGTCAGATGGAGAAAAGTCAGCGCGAGTATTATCTTAATGAGCAGGTCAAGGCTATTCAGAAAGAACTCGGCGAGGGGGAGGAAGGTGCTGACTTTGAGGAGTTGGAAAAGAAAGTCAAAGCAGCAGGGATGAGCAAGGAAGGAGTTTTAAAGGCACAAGCTGAACTTAAGAAGCTCAAATTGATGTCACCGATGTCAGCCGAAGCTACCGTCGTGCGTAATTTCATCGAAACCCTGATCGGCTTGCCGTGGCGCAAAAAAACGCGTATTAGCAAGGATCTGTCTGAAGCTGGCAAGGTTCTGGATAAGGATCATTGGGGGCTTGAGAAAGTTAAAGAGCGAATCATTGAGTATCTTGCTGTGCAACAGCGTGTCGAAAAACTCAAAGCACCTATTCTTTGTTTGGTCGGTCCCCCTGGCGTCGGTAAAACATCGCTTGGACAATCGATAGCAAGTGCTACCGGTCGAAAGTTCGTACGTATGAGCCTCGGCGGTGTGCGCGACGAAGCAGAAATTAGGGGGCATCGTCGTACTTACATTGGTTCGATGCCAGGAAAAATCCTGCAAAACATGACGAAGGTTGGTGTTAAGAATCCATTATTTCTACTTGACGAAGTTGATAAAATGGGGCAGGACTTCCGCGGAGATCCGAGCTCTGCCTTACTTGAAGTGCTTGATCCAGAGCAAAATTCAACCTTTGTTGATCACTATGTTGAAGTTGAATATGACTTGTCCGATGTCATGTTTGTGGCGACTGCCAACACGCTGAATATTCCTGCTCCGTTGCTTGACCGTATGGAAGTTATCAGGCTTTCTGGTTATACGGAAGATGAAAAGGTCAATATTGCCCAGCGGTACCTGCTGCCCAAGCAAATCAAAAGTAACGGTTTGAAGAATAATGAACTAACCGTGGCTGAGAGTGCTCTGCGTGATATCGTTCGCTATTACACCCGCGAAGCCGGTGTTCGAGCGTTAGAACGAGATATTTCAAAGATCTGTCGCAAGGTAGTGAAAGCCTTACTACTAAAGAAAAGCCAGACCAAGCTCGCTATTACGGCGCGTAACCTTGACAAATTCCTCGGTGTTCGTCGTTACAGCTTTGGCATGGCTGAGCGAGAAAACCAAGTGGGTCAGGTTACTGGTTTGGCATGGACAGAAGTCGGCGGAGAATTGCTGACCATTGAGTCAGTAGTTTTGCCAGGTAAAGGAAAAACGATTACTACTGGTAAGCTTGGCGAAGTAATGCAGGAGTCCATTCAAGCTGCACTATCTGTCGTGCGTAAGCGTGCTCAGTCGCTTGGGATTGCTGACGACTTTTACCAAAAGAGCGATATCCACATTCACCTGCCGGAAGGTGCTATCCCCAAGGACGGCCCATCTGCAGGTGTTGGAATTTGCACAGCACTGGTTTCTGTGCTGACTGGCATTCCAGTGCGCTGTGATGTTGCGATGACAGGGGAGATTACGTTGCGCGGCGAAGTGCTGCCAATTGGTGGTCTCAAAGAAAAACTTCTTGCTGCTGTACGCGGTGGTCTAGGCAGAGTATTGATTCCAGAAGAGAATGTTCGAGACTTGGCTGAGATTCCCGACAACATAAAGAACAAGCTGGAGATTATCCCGGTAAGGTGGGTTGATCAAGTATTTAAGCACGCACTGGAAAGAGTGCCTCAGCCACTTGCTATAGAGGAGAGTACGTCCGCTGCTGCGGTGACTGGATCCGAGAATATCTCTACGCTATCGGTGGTAACGCATTGATTCATAAAAAATTTGATCAAGAAATTCGCGGATTCAAATTCGAAGCGTAACTCTGATTAACTGTTTTGGCTGCTGCATTAGTGATCGAGAGTTCACCTGAAAGACTCACCTCTCACAAAGATTTGGACGGGGCTGCACCATCCCGCCCCAATCCCAACGATGCGACGCCTCCCGTATGGCCGTTCCGGCCTATTCGTGCTTCGGCTAACCCCGCCCTGAAGGACGGGGCTTCCGCCGAATGCGTCGCCTTGGTGAGAAGTGAGCGTATCCGGCGCGCCAAGCCAAAGTTGCCAAGAATAAACTACACATATATCACCCGAGGCGAATGGTACCCAATGGTGGTTCTGGCGAAAGTCAATTATTGTAAAAGCGATATCGCCCCAGTAATGAATCATCACAAATTGACCCTTGGCCGTGAGAGGACGCACAACCGTGGACAGCACGTTCATCGGCCTTATGGAAAGCTATGCATAAGGCCGATTATGCATAGCCACCGATTATGGAAAGCAGTCTGGACATGCGGCAACTCAAGGCAGGCGAGGCATGGGTTTGCGACAACAGGCTTGCCCGCTAACTCGACATAATCCTGAGGGTGATCTGAAGTAATGGCTCCACATAGGAGACCGTTATGACCATTTCAACGACCAACGGGGATGCGCCAAATTCCCCGGAAACATCGACCTACTCGGCATTCATCAAAGAAGAACTGCGCCGCTACGATGAACATCTTCGGGATGTTCGCGGGCTGTCGGCCGGTACGCGCAAAGATCGGTTGCGCATCATTGGCTTGCTGCTGGAAGGCAGGTTCAAACATCGCGAAGTCGTGTTTGCCCGGATGCAGCCTGACGATGTTCGGCAGTTCCTCGCCAGGCGACTGGCACAGCGCCAGACGTCCTCCAATGCATCACAACATGCAGCGGCCCTACGGAGTTATCTGCGTTACCGTGCCACCTGCGGTGACTTGGTAGCCGAACTAACCGCGGTTATCCAGAACCCCGTTCACTGGAAGCTGGCAACGCTGCCGCGCGCACTTACGCCAGATGAGATTGAGCACCTGTTGGCATCCTTCTCCACCCGGCACCGCTGGCCAAAGCGAAGCTACGCCATCATCCGTTGCGCATTGGACCTTGGACTGCGGTCGGGCGAAATCGCTGGCCTGAAGATCAGCGACATTGATTGGCGTGCTGGCACGGTGACACTGAAAGGCACCAAGACGCTACGGCAGGACATTCTGCCGTTGCCGATGGAAACGGGACAGGCACTGGCTGACTACCTTCAGCATGAGCGGCCAATCAGCACCAGTCATTCGATCTTCGTGATGCATTGTGGCGATCATGATCAAGGAATGACGGCGGGTGCTGTCCGAGGTGTGATCAGGTGGGAATACCGGCGTATCGACCTGAAACATAGCCGCTCACATGCCTTGCGCCACGCATTTGCCTGTCGCCTCGTTGAACGCGGGAGTTCGCTCAAGGAGGTCGCCGACCTGCTGCGCCATCGGTCGCTGAACAGCACCCTGATCTACGCCAAGCTCGATACACCGAAGTTGGCAGCCGTCGCCTTGCCCTGGCCGGGGAGTGCATCATGAATGCTCGAGTCAGCTTGCAGCAGCGGATCAACGACTATCTTGCCGAACGGCGACGTCTCGGTTTCGAACTGCGTTCTTGGGATACCTTCCTGGCTGGCTTTGCCCGCTACGTTGCCGATCATAAACACCGAGGGCCACTGACGGCTGACCTCATGAGCGAGTGGGCCCGGCAGGACAAATGGCAACGCGGCACACCACCCACCTGGTCGGTACGTCTTGCGAAGATTCGCCTATTTGCGCGCTACCTCAAGCAATTCGAGCCGGAGACCGAAGTACCGGAGGAATTGACCTTTGGTCCGGAGCGGGGACGCCTTGCGCCACACACCTTCCATGACCAGGAAGTCATCGACCTGCTGGCGGCGGCCCGACAACTTGGACCGCCTGGCAGCATCCGCCCCGCCACCTATGAAACCCTGTTTGGCCTGATGGCCTCGGTCGGCTTGCGTGTTTCCGAAGCATTGCACCTGCGCGATACCGATGTCGATCTGAAACGTGGGCTCCTGACCATCCGGCAGACCAAGTTCGCCAAATCGCGATTGCTGCCTGTCCACCCGACCACGGTCGCCGCATTGGCGAAATACCGCAAGGCACGCATGCGGCATGTGGCCACAACCACAGACATGCCGTTTCTGATCAGCAGTCGTGGCCGGCGGCTCGGGATGCCACTCGGAGACCGCCAGGCCCACCGCGTATTCAATGCACTGCGTGATCAATTGGCCTGGGCAAACCGTGGTGGCCATGTCGCCATCCGCCTGCATGACCTGCGCCACACCTTCGTGGTGCGTCGCCTGATGCGCTGGCATGCCGATGGTACCGACATCGACCAGATGATGCTCGCTCTATCGACCTACATGGGCCATGCCGAGATCTTCTACACCTATTGGTACCTCACCGCCGTTCCGGAACTGATGGCTCTGGCCGGTAGCAAGTTTGAGCATTTCGCTGATCTCGCGGGAGATTCCGATGAGTAAGCGAGCCAAATTGACACCGTCGTTTCCTGCCCTGGTGCAAGCCTACTTTGGCGAGTACCTGACCCAACAGCGTGCGCTCAGTCCGCAGACCGTTGCCACCTATCGTGACGGATTTGTTCTGTTCCTTGAGTTTGCCGAGGAACGATTGGGCAAGGCGCCGTCAGCAATGGCGTTGGCTGATGTGACGCCTGAACTGATCATGGCCTTCCTCGAACATCTTGAACGTCAACGGCACAATTCCGTGCGCAGTCGCAATGCCCGTCTGGCGGCGCTGCGGTCGTTTCTCAAATTCGCCGGCCATCGGGATGTGGCATCGCTCCAAGTGGTCGAGCGCGCCTTGGGTGTTCCGGTCAAGCGTTTCGACCGTCCGATGTTCGGCTACCTGACCCGCGAGGAGATACTGGCGGTGATCGGGGAATCGGGTGACTCGTGGCTGAGCCAGCGCGATCATGCCTTGTTCCTGTTGATGTACAACACCGGGGCACGTGTGTCTGAGGTCATCGGAGTTAAGGTCGGTGATGTGGTGCTCGACGCCAATGCCGCTTGCGTCCATCTGCACGGCAAGGGCCGCAAGCAGCGCAGTGTGCCGTTGTGGCGATCCACCGTGAAGGCTCTTCGCGCCTGGTTGCATGTGAATCCGCAATTCGATGGCACGTCGCCATTGCTGCCGAATCGGAGTGGGCACGAAATGACCCGTGCCAACGTCACGCTCAGGTTGGCATCGGCGCTCCAGCGCGCAACGGAAACTCAGCCTGCACTGGCAAAGCGGAAAGTCTCGCCGCATACGATCCGCCACACAACAGCCATGCATCTGTTGCAGTCAGGTGTCGACATCAGCGTCATCGCGCTTTGGCTTGGTCATGAGAGTCCTGTGACCACGCACCATTACGTCGAAGCAGACCTCGCAATGAAGGAGCGTGCCTTGGCCAGGCTTCACGACCCTGGTGCAAAAGTTCTGCGCTATCGTGCGTCGGACTCGTTGCTCGACTTCCTACGAACCCTTTGATTATGCGAAGTACGGGATGCGCGCCGCCACCTGCCAGCGTACATCGGCGCGCTTCCCAGCACACAACTTTCCATAATCGGTGGCTATGCATAATCGGCC
>CAXNNH010000012.1:0-13863 GCA_964203325.1 Burkholderiales bacterium
CGGCAGCGACACCAACAACGAGCACCAGTAGCAGGATGAAGAGGGTTGCGATTGTCATTGTAATGCGCCTTTTAAAAACCGCTTGCTTCGATGATTCGGTGACTTGAAATATGGCCAGGCGATCCGGACGCTGCGCGTTGCCGCTTGCGGACTTTCCTGGCCAGCAGGAACGTTATCGACAGAAAACCTAGTAGTTAGTCATATTTAAAGGCGACGACGAAGTCTCATCCCCCAGCCACCAAAAACCCGTCATTCCCGCGCAGGCGGGACTCCATAGTGCGTTCGCCGGAGCTCCGCCGCCTAGATTCCCGCCTGCGCGGGAATGACGGAGCGGGGCGGCCTCTGGTTTGCTTCCGGCGCATCCGCATTAGAGCCGGGCTGCGTAACATCAGTGACTAACGACCAGTTTCTTGGCGTTATTCTCGACGGCTGAGTAGAACGGCGGCAATCAGTCCGGCGGCGGCCGCTATGCCGAGTACCTTCCAGGGGTTGTCGACGACGTACTCCTGAGTAGCGTTTGCGGCGTGGCTTGCTCTTTTGCCGATCAGGATTCGCGCGTCGTCGACGCGGGATCTGGCCTCTCTCAGCGTCGCTTCAATCTTCGAACGTGCGGCGGCAAATTCTTCTGCGGTGGAGGTGGCCATTTCGTTTAGCAGGTTGTCGGCATCGGCGACGACAACTTTGAGATCCGTTGCGATTTCATTTTTCCAGCCGGCAACAGTCCCGTGGCTTGCGGTGAGTGGGTTTTTCATAATGCCTCCTTGTGCGATTAGACAGGCGGTGGTCAATGTTGGCCGAACCGTTCGGCACTTGCTCGCCCCTGACGGGAATGGAGAGGCAGACCTACCGAGTGCGCAAGCAGGCTGCTTTCTCCGTGACACATCTTGTTCCTGGCAACACAGGCTGTCTGTTCGCCAGCGCACAGTCGCAGCACTATGCCGATCATTATTCTGATGAGCAGGCCCGGTGCCCGGAAAGATTTGTCTGGCTATTCCCGTATTTCTCTAGCGCCGACCGGCTGGAGACCCGCATGGATAAACGATCTACAGAGGGGGTGGCTGGAGAGTGGCGTAAACAGGGCTTCTCCGGGCAGGGTGTCTGTAGATCAAGCACTGGCGCGGCTTCCAGAGGCGCTGTCGGACGAAGATGCCTGAAACTGGCTTCCATGTGTGCTGGCGCACAGACGGCAATTTTGGCCTGAGTAGCCTGACCGCAGGCAGTGACGAGCTGGTGGCACGCGGGGTAGCACGCGGTCGAGACCGCCAGGTGAGCTGTGAAAAGTAAGGATCGGCGGATTGCTTTCCGCGCCCCGATAAAAATACCGGCGAAATCGTCGAAAGATGGACGTCGGTTCGTCGGAAAAATGCTTAGGAGAAATGAAATGAGCTTAGGAACAATTCTGTTGATCGTCGTGGTTTTAATGCTAATCGGGGCGATTCCCAGTTGGCCACACAGCCGGGGGTGGGGTTATGCACCCAGTGGCGGTATTGGCGTAGTGCTGGTCATCCTGCTTGTTTTGATGTTGCTAGGCCGGATCTAACGCGGCATTGCGCCACGATTGGGCCTTTGGCTCAAGCGTAATTGAATTCACTGAGAGGAAATATCATGTTGCATTACGCTGCTGTATTTTTTGTCATCGCCTTGGTCGCCGCGTTACTCGGTTTTACCGGTATCGCGGCCGGCGCGGTTGAGATCGCCCGGATTCTGTTCTTCATTTTTGTCCTCTTGTTTCTCGCTTCGCTGATCGTGGGCTTGGTACGTCGTTAGTGGAGTTAGTGACGTAAGCGACGTAAGCGGACAGGTGGTTTGACGGGGAGCGCCGGCATTTCGCCGGCCTCCAACCTCTGGACTCGGCAGAGCGTTTGCTCACTTTTCCCCGGCTTTGAAGCGCAACCCAAATCCGAAGCGATCATTCATCAGTTCGTGCGTCATCTTGTTTCCCGTCGGTTCAAAATACTCAACCAACTTTGTTACCTGAAGATTGCCGCCATTATTCTCAATCATCGCAATGGCGCACATCGAGGCGTGGGTTCCGTTGTCGAGCCTGACTTCTACGGGCGCCTGGCCAGGCGCTTCGATGGTCACCACGCCATTGGTTGCCGCCCAATTGGGTGCTCCCTCATAAATAAAGGTAAAGATCAGAATGCGTTTGATTTGATCAAAGCGGTCGCCATTGATCATCAAATTCTCGCCATCGAGGTTGCTGCCTGAACGGTCGTCGCCGGCAAGATGAATGAAGGGCGGTGCGTCGAAATTTCCCCAACTGTTACCGAGTGCTTGTACGCCACCGGGGCTACCGTCGGCCAGTTCAAAAAAGCACCCCAAATCCAGGTCGATGCCGTTGCTCGAACGTGGTGCCCTGCTTCCCAGCATCTTTTTCAGGAAGCCCTGTTTTTTCGGCTCCTCCATCGGCAGCGCAGCCTGATTCCAGTTCAGGTTAACGCGAATACGGCCAAAACCACGACCACCGGCTTTCTCAAGCGAAACCTTGTCGCCACGCTTCTCCAAGGTGATTTTGGAAAGGGAGACTTTCTTCGCTACCGGCATTGGTTCCGGCGCACTCTCTACCTCGGTGCCGCCAAAATGTTTCAGCAGCGCGGATAAGCCACCGTTGAATCCCTGACCCACGGCACCGAAGCGCCACACGCTATCGCGCTTGTAGATTTCAGCGACAATCACGGCTTTCTCATCCTGAAAATCGGCCCCCGAGAAGGGAAATATCGTGTTCCCCAGTTGCAGCGAACTGGAGCCTAGCGTGCGCATCGTCCCTTCACCACCGATGGAAGCGGCAAAAACCAGCTTGTGAATCGAATCGGGTAAGCGCGACACATCGGTGTCGAAGGTCGATTTCCCGTTGTCGATCTCCAGGGCGACGCCGCCGCCCGGACAGGATTTTTGGTTGAAAAATACCATATAGCGATCATCGGATAAGCGATCATTGGCATCGAGGCCGAAGCAGGCAATATCGACTTCCATGCCTTGCGCTGCGATGTTCAGTACGACCTGGAAGGGGCCTGCACATCCCAGATCCGTCAGTTTTCCCTTTTGTCCTCGTACAAAGTTTGTCATTGACATTGTTTATCGGCCTTTTGTGAGAGATGAATGTTTTGCTTCGATTTTTTGATGACTTGATTTCTGAACTACTGAAAATTGACGCTATTTAGCGCTCCGCTTTCGTCAGCGGAATGATAGGTGCCAAAGACCCGTGCCTGCTCGACGATGCCATGCGCCCAGGCGCGATGCGTGGCGACTTCACACATCGAACCATGCATGCGGAAAACGGCCGGACTGGCGGCGTCCATGATGCGAATCGCCACTTCCACATCATTGCGCTGAACGCGGTAGTGATGTTCGATGAGAGGAACCTGACTTGGATGAATCGCCGTCTTGCCAACCAGCCCGTGCGCCAAATCTTCCTCCATTTCCTGTGCGAGCAGCGTCGGGCAGTCCAAATGCTCGAAGACCGGCGCTGTCAGCGCGAAACCGTAAGGGCGGAAGGTCGTCACCAGTTTTGCAATCACCGCCCCAAGCGGTGTTCTGTAGATCGTCACGTTTCGCGGTCGCCGCATCCCTAATAACGCCAGCAGATCGTTGCCGCCGATGCGTAAGGCCAGAATGCGTTCGCGTACGTCCGGCATCTCCAGACATTGGCGAAACAGCTTCATCTCCGCTTCGTCAAAAACGTCGGCTGTTTCGAGCGTCGGCATCAACAGGTGGTGAGATTTTCGTACTTGGCAGAAATAGGATTCAAAGTTGTGTCGCGTCGCTTTGGGCAGTACAAAGCCACTTAATTTTTCCGCGCCGGGCATTTTCAGTACGCGCTGCATCACTTCCGGGTTGCGAACACGAACGAAACGTTCGGTACCGGGGCGCTCAATGATTTGTTGTAGTACACGCGCTAGTTTGAGCAGTGCGCTATCGAGTTCGCTATCGGCCACCGCATCTTCTGTACAAAAAATAATGGAACGCAGGTTACCGAGCAATTCGCCATTGGCGATCTGCAGCAAATCCTTGTGCGTCGCGGGCACGTACAGAGAAGCACCGATCATTTTTATACTAGCCATCCAATGAACTCCTTATGAGCGACACGGCTTGGTAAGGCAAGTCCGCATCGACGATCAGCGGCACCGATTTTTCGGTGGCCAGCACCCTCAAATGCGCGGTGTCTGCCGCATCCAAATTGCGCAGAAGCAGTAAACGCGGCACCCGGCGCAACAGGACGCGCGTCGCTTCGCCGATGCCGGGTTTAATCAGATTGACGTCGACGATGCCATGCCTGGCCATCGTCGTCTGGAGAAAATCGGCCGAGATTTTCGCTACCGTGGCGCGATCAATCTGCGCCGCTTGGGGGCGATCACCCCGTTCGTTCAGCACGATAGCTTCGGCAATCAGGCCATCGGCAAACTTGCGCGACAGGTCGTGCCGTTCAAATTTTTTGTAATAAACGCAACCGTGAAAATCAGCCGGCCCAATCGACTCGTTGAGTACGGAACGGCTCACCAGTCCTGAGACGGTGGCATTCAGGATGCTGGATGGAATCAGGTAATCGCTAGAGGACGCGGCGCAGCTAGCCACTCCCGCAAGATCGGACAGCACGTATAAGCCGCAATCGATTTTTACATCGTGGCGTCGATTGAAATCGCTGACAGTTTGCTCAAGCTCGCGGGCGATCACGCCCTTACCGGTCCAGCCATCGATAAATACGATAGATTCAGGCGCGTGGCCTTGTTGCAGGATATGGCGCAGCGCTACGGCATCGATGCCGCGATCCCGAATAATCGATACTGAATAATGGGTAACCTGGCGACCCATCGTGCGCTGCAACAGATGCTTGAGGATGACGCCAACCGGCGTTCCGGCACGCACCAGCGAAACCAGGGCAATGGCACCGGTTCGTCGCTCGGCGATCAGCGCTGCCAGCGATAAACAATCGCGCGCCATCTGCTGACGATTGGCGGCGTAGGCTTCCTTGAATACGTGCAGGTAGCGCGCCGACGGCAACGATTCCGGCGACAACATTTCGCTGTAGTGCCGCGTGCCGGACTGAATCAGCCTTTCCTTGAGCGTGATGTCGACAAATGGTTGTTGCGGCAGACGTTTGAGCAAAAAAGCAACGTCGTCTTGCCGGTAACTGCCAAAAAAGCTCACAGGGCGCCCACCGTCAGTGCGGCTAACTGGCTACCTCGGGGGATGATGGCAAAGTCGCAGGCCGCCATAAAGGTGGCATCCGATTTGCTGTCGCCCATGCCTATCGTCATGATTTCACCATGTTCGGCCACCAGTCGCGCGCGTAGATAGGCCACGGCGCGAGCCTTGTTCAGCGTTTTGGGTAGAACGGCGAGATTATTTCCGTTGCGGTGGATGAAAAAATCCTGTCCGGCTCCGGCAATCCACGGGGCAACGGCTTCCTCTTCAACTTGCTTTAGGTGCTCGGAATTTTTCTCCGGGTCTTTGAGCACGATGTAAAAAGGCATCGCACAATCTTCGACTAGGCGTGCCCGACCGTGCAGTCCTTTGCGGGCCGAGTAAGTATCCATAATCTGTGTCACCTCCCGTAGTCCGGGCAGGGCGCGCTCCATATCCGCCCGCATCGTTTCAAGCCAAAACGTATCGACCGTGCCGTCCGGTTCAAGCACGACACCGCCGTAATCGATAATGGAATAGCTGGAGAACGGCAGGTCAACACGGATTAAGGCATCGCGATTACGCGCCGTGGTCGGAATCAGCGTCATTTCACGGTGCATCGATGTGAAAAAAGCACGCTGGCGCGCTGTCGTAAAAGAGCAGGTGGTCCCGTCCTTGAGGTAGGCCGCTGGACGCAAATCTTCACCTTGCGCGCATTTTCCGGACGTTTGGAAAAGCGTGTCGTCAAGATCGATGAACAGGAATTTCTTCAATGTGAGTCTCGGACAAAAAGTGCAACAGACGGCCATCGACTAAATTCGCAAGCCGATGGAGCGCTGGGTTAGGGGGCGTCTCGTGGCAAATATAGACGTGATCGTACTGACCGGGAGTGACGTTATAAAGAAAATTAGCCACACCCTCGCCATAGTTGTCGGGGAAATTTAGCGTCTGACGGACGGCTCCCCATTGCAGAATGGGCGAACGGGTGGTGGACTGCACGACTACGTCGAATCCCCGATTTTCCAGCCCGCGCCCGAGCAAAAAAGCCATGTGCATGAATTCACCGGTACCGAGTAGCAACGTCCGTTCGCCCGGACGGATTGTGGCGCTGAAGCGGTCAAGCACAGCATTCGGCAAGGAGAGTGCTCGATTGAGGCCTAGTCGGCCAAAGAATGCGCTGGCGCCGCGCTCCGCCTGGGCGTCGAATAACTGGGCCGCCCCCACCGCCTGCTGTACATCGCCGGCAGCGAACGTGTATTCGCCGGTGAGCGCTGCTCCGCTGCTAACGGCTAGACCGAAGCGCTGCGACAACGCACTATTGGCCGCTTCACCCATGAAGTTGGTAATCGTCGCCAGATGCACATGCGCAATGGCCGGGTTGATCGCACGGCACGCGGCGCTTAAATTCAGGAAGGTGTTGCCGGTGCTTGCCTCATCGTCGATCAGTACCAGCGATCGAGCCGTCAGGAACATCTGGCGCAATTCAGACGCTGCTGGCAGGTGCAAGAATTGTCGTGGCGCATGGCTATGCGCTTCTTCAAACTCGACGATGGGCGTGTCGCCGACGCGATAGCGCGAGGTATGCAGAAATAGCGCTGAATGTTGTGGATTGGCCGCTTTGTAGGCTTCGAAAACGCCCTGCCCTAAGCCGATGGCTGTTTCGGCCATAGCGATGAACACCGTCGGGCCAGGTAAATCGGCCGGTACTTGCGCGGCCAGAGCGACGTGGATTTCGACCATCGCCTGCGGCGTTACCGGCCAATGCTTGCCTAATACCTTGCTGAGAAACAGAAAGCCGCGCTTCTTGTTGGCGCGCGCGGCAAAGCCGATCAAATCATCGAGGTGAAACGGACCGGCATCCACCTTTAAGGTCATTACGCCGGTCGGCAGGGTGATAGTTCGCGCTTCTGCCGATGCCACGCAGGGTACTTGGAGGAGTGCGCTCACTGTAACTCCTTAGCATACGCCAGTTCTGCAACGCGTATTCCTGCGCGAATTACCGGAATCGGCAAAGCATCGAATCCACGATCAAAGCCGACCAACGCCAGGTACGGCAGATTGGGGCCGGCCAGGCAGGCCATAGCAATGCCGCCCGACATGCGCGGATTGATTTCCAACAGCCCAAGCCCGTTTTTGCCTTCGCGAAATTGGACATTAAAGAGGCCGTTCAATCTGTAGGCGGCGGTGAGCTGTCTCGTGCTTTGCAGAATATCGTCACGCAGGTCTATCGTTTGTCCTTGACCGACAAGCATAGATTTCTTGCGCGGAATCGCGCACACCAGGTGCCCGTTATCGCCGATGCAATCGACGCTGTATTCGTGTCCGTCCAGATATTCCATGAGCAGCATAGGGCGGAAGTTTTCCAGGGTGGCAAATCCACGCTGCAGATCGTCGAGGCCGATGTGGTACTGAACGCCTTCCAGCAATAACTGCGCGCTGCAGCGCTCTTCATCGATAACGCTGAAGCCCAATCCATAGACCGATATCGAAGGCTTAATACATAACTTGGCATGTTTTTTCCGTAGCTCGCGATAGGCCGTATCGAATTGCTCCGCATTCTCGACGACGCGAAAGTCGGCAGGTGGGGCGCGCTCCAAATCGACCGTTTGATAGAAACGTGCTTTGTCATGCAGCAGATGCAGCACTTCCGGTGATGCGACGCACAAAACGCGCGTGCCGCGCTCGGCAAACCGTTCGCCTGCGGCACTGACCAGGCTGGCTTCTTTCCCAGGAACAAAAATATCAATGTTCTTTTCGCTACAGAAACGAAGGCACCAGTCCAGGTAGGCTTCGCCCTGTAAACCGGAGGGTTCGATGGCTGACTCGTGTGCTGCGAGAAAAGCGGGGGCATGCGGGTTGGTGTTGCTGCACACGATGCGATAGTCGCCGACAACATCCGCCTCACGAATGAGGCGGATGGCGGCAGCAACGGATGAGAATGTTTTGTTAAACCAGACGCGCTGCATGAATACCTTACAGGTGCGGGGTAATTTGCGGCATCAGTTCGGCGAAGGTACGGCCATTACCGATCTCGCCGATGGCGTGCATTTTCCATTCGCCGCCATGGCGGTAAATCTTGGCCATGATCTGCGCATTATGGGCGCCGAGTGTCGACAGGTTAAAGCGCGCCACTTCCTTGTTGTCGCTGGCATTGACGATACGGCAGGTGGCGTTTTCGATTTGCGAGAAGTTCTGGCCGGTGAAGCTGTTAACCGTGAATACCAGGCTCTTGATGTTGGCGGGCACTTTCGTTAAATCGACAATGATTTGCTCATCATCGCCGTCGCCGGCGCCGTCTCGATTGTCACCGGTATGCACGACCGATCCGTCATTGGACTTCAGTTGGCGGAACCAGACTACGTCCGTTTGCTTTCCCTGTTCGTCGAACAGGATGCAGGAAGCGTCGAGATCAATGTCTGGCGCTGAACCGCCAAAGCCGAAGAAGCCTTTGGACTTCACCGCATCCCAGGCCAGCCCCATGATAATTTTGCTCAATGTAACGCCGGCCTCTTTGTCGAGGGATATTTTTTGACCTTTTTGCAGATTGACAGACATGTTGTTCTCCTTGAACGATTACGTCGTCGATGACGATATTGATGGGTATGAATTGGGGCTTATTTTTTCATCAGGGCGATAAACGAATTGCGATTGCGCGAGCAAATAAAAACCTTGCCCGTACCACTAAAGCGCAGCACCATTCCTTCGCCGCTGGTGGCACTGTTAACGAGGTTGCCAAGCATGCCGCCAAGGCCACCCGCTCCACCGCCAGTACTGCCGGTAGTCACTGAAATTTCGTAGTGCAGCGTGCTATCCCAGCACACGACATGGGCGTTGTCGATGATGACATCCTTGCCAGGGACAACCTCCAGTTGAAACATCGAACCAAAACCGGAAACGACGACTTGCCCGGTGCCGGAGGTTTCCATTACAAAAAAACCACCGGACTGTGCAAATAAGGCATTGCCGATGCTTTGCGTGCGTACCTTCATTTCAGTGCCGGACGTGGCGGCGACAAAGGCACCGTCGCTCAACAAATACTGCCGTGCACCAACGTCGATAATTTCCAGTGCGCCAGGAAATGCCGCCGACAGCAGGCAATCGCCGTCGCCTCGTACCGCTTCGATGTGTTGCTGGAAAAAAGACTCGCCGTTGGCAAAGTGGCGCATGAGCGCGCCGCCGATACCGCCGGTCATGCGACCTTTGAGATCAAGATTCGCTTCCATCATCACCATCGCATCGGACTCGCAATAGATCTTGTCACCTTTTTTCAGCGCAACGTGCAGAAAGGGATCGATATCGCCGGTTGAAGTAAATACTGTCATGCTGGGAATTTCCTGAGTGTGAAAGATCCGGAGCAGAATCTAGGCCGAATGCAAAAAAATAGGGCAAGCACGTTTTTTCGTGCCCACCCTGCAAGTTAGCCGTTCTTTGCGTCGGTCTTTTTCGATATTAGGCGTTGATGCCGAAGGAGCGTGCAAGAGGGCCAAGACCTCCTTTGAAACCTTGCCCAACGGCCTTGAACTTCCATTCGGTACCGAGGCGATAGATTTCACCGAAGATCATCGCCGTTTCGGTCGAGCCGTCCTCCGACAGATCGTAACGTGCGATTTCCTTATCGCCATTGGCGTCGAGACAGCGGATGTAAGCCTTGCCGACCATGCCGAAATTTTGCTTGCGCGCTTCAGCGTCGTGAATGGTCACGCCAATCGAAATTTTGTCGATTTCGGCCGGAACCATCGTTAGGTCAACCATGATTTTCTCGTCGTCACCTTCCCCTGCGCCACTGGTATTGTCGCCCGCGTGCGTCACCGAGCCATCGGTGGATTTCAGGTTGTTGTAGAAAATAAAGTCGGCGTCGGAACGTACCTTGCCATCGGCCTTAAGCAGGAAGGCGCTGCTATCGATATCGAATGCCGCACCGTCCGTTGCACGCGGATCCCAGCCCAGTCCGATCACCATCTTCTTGAGGGAAGGTGCTTCTTTGCTCAGATTGACGTTGCCACCTTTTTGCAGACTAATTGCCATGAATAATTCTCCTTGAGAAAGTTAATGTTTCAATCTTTTGCCAGCCTCATCCACCCATCCCCCCGACGAATAGAGGCGGCGTAGGGGGCACCCCGGAAACGAGGTGCTTACATCGTGCCGCGATTGCATTGTCCTGTCAAAAACATCCCTAACACGAGAGGTTTGCCAGTGAAGTTGTTATCGACGAATTACGGTTTAAGCGACGGCACGAGCGCAATCTCATCATGTTTGCGCTGGTAGCGAACGGAAGACCACAACGACAAACCGATGAAAACCACGCCCGACAAACCGGTAAACCATTCTGGAATATGAAACTTGACGCTGGCCAGCATGATGAGCGCCAGAATACCGATCGCGTAATGCGCGCCATGCTCCAGATAAACGAAATGTTCCAGCGTTCCTTTATGAACCAGGAAGATCGTCATCGAACGCACGAACATTGCGCCAATCGCCAAGCCTAGCATGATGATGACTACGTCACTTGTAATGGCAAAGGCTCCGATCACACCATCGAAACTAAACGAAGCGTCCAGAACTTCCAGATACAGAAAGCCACCAATACTGCCGCGTCTGATCACGGTACCGACACCCGGATCGCCGACTTCATGTTCCAGCAAGCCACTGAGAAAACTCACGGCCAAATAGACGGCAATACCACCGATACCGGCCATTAGAACCGACAGCTTTTGCTCCGTGGGAACCAGTGCCACACCGACGAATACCGCCAGAATTGCCAACAAGCTCGACAGACTTTCCGTGCCATGCGCGCCCAGTTTTTCTTCAAACCAGCCCAGCCAATGCAATTCCTTTTCCTGATCGAACAAGAAATTCAGGAATACCAGGAGCAGAAAGGAGCCACCGAAAGCAGCGACCTGTGCATGATTGTCCGTCAGATGCCGCGCATATTCTGCAGGTGTATTCAGGGCCATCGACATCACATCAATCAATCCCAAGCCGGTTGCGACAGAGACGATCAGAATGGGGAAGACCAGGCGCATGCCGAACACCGCGATAATGATGCCGACTGTCAGGAACAATTTTTGCCAGAACGGATCCCAAGTGCGCAATACGGACGCGTTAACGACTGCATTATCGAAAGAAAGAGAAACCTCCATTACCGCCAGGATGCTGGCAATGAATAATGCCTGAACCGCGCCTGCCATACCGCCAATACTGTAACCCCACCACGTCGCCAAGGCGAGCAGGACAAACGTAACAATAAATGACATTCTGAAATGCTGCATATTGACTTCCTATATCGTCGGATATTGCTACTACCCAATTAGGGTAGCGGGACGGCTGCGCGATCTTCCTCACCTGCTTACGCCTGCTTGCAATTCGGCAGCCGCCGGATTTAAACCTCAAACTTCAAACTCAATCGCCGCTGGTAAAGCCAAGCAACTGCAGCAAACTGAGGAAAAGGTTATAGATCGAAACGAACAGGCTGACCGTGGCCATGATGTAGTTGGTTTCGCCGCCGTGGATGATGCGCGACGTTTCAAACAGGATCATGCCGGACATCAGCAGCACAAAAGCCGCCGAAATGGTCAGCGAGAGCGCTGGAATCTGCAGGAAAATGCCGGCCAGGCTGGCGAGAAAGGCGACCAGGATGCCAACTGCCAGAAAACCGCCCATGAAGCTGAAGTCGCGGCGTGAGATCAGGGCATAGGCTGACAGGCCGAGGAACACGGCACCGGTGCCGGTCATTGCCAGCATGACGGTCTGCCCGCCGTTCGGCATTGACAGATAGTGGCCGACGATGGGGCCGAGCGTGTAACCCATGAAGCCGGTCATTCCGAACACCGAAACCAGGCCCCAGCCGCTGTCGCGCAGTTTGGTGGTCGCGTAGAGCAGGCCGAAGTAGCCGACCAGCGTGATGATCAGGCCCGGATGCGGCAAGCGCAACGCAATCGCAGCGCCGGCGACGAGGCCGCTGAACAGCAGGGTCATGGCCAGCAACGCATAGGTATTGCGCAGCACCCTGTGGGTCGACAGCAGCGACGGCGCCGTGCCGGCCTGCTGGCGGGCGATGGTGAATTGATCTGATTGTTGCTTCATTACGATACTCCTTGGGCAGGGTGAGGCGCCAATTTACGATATTTATTTGTTAAGGTATATTCGTATTATTGTTATCAACATTGCGTTTTTTACGAAACGACAGACTGCCCATGATGAACCTCAAGCACCTCCACTATTTCTGGAAGACCGCCAAGCTCGGCGGCGTCGTCAAGGCTGGCGAAGCGCTGCACATCACACCGCAGACGATCAGTGGACAGGTGCGTCTGCTTGAGGAAAGCCTTGATACTGAGTTGTTTGACCGGCATGGTCGGGGCCTTGAGCTGACCGACGCGGGGCGGCTGGCGATGGGCTACGCTGATGAGATGTTTTCGCTTGGCGCCGAGCTGGAGCAGGTGCTGCGCCATTACCCCAGGGGGCGACCGACTGAATTCCGTGTCGGCATATCGGATGCCCTCCCGAAATCGCTGGTCTATCGCCTGCTGCAGCCGGCGGTCAATCTCACCGACCCGGTGCGCATCGTCTGCCACGAAGGCGACCTTGAACGCCTGCTGGCCGAACTGGCGATGCACAAGCTTGACCTGGTGATTGCCGATTCGCCGATTCCGGCTTCGGTCGACGTGCGTGCCCACAATCATCGGCTTGGCGAATCCGGGCTGAGCTTTCTCGCCACCCGAGCGCTTGCCGGGGCGCATCCGGCGCCGTTCCCGCACTGTCTGGCCGATATGCCGCTGCTGCTGCCCGGCGAGGATTCGGCGGTGCGCCAGAAGCTGACCAGCTGGCTGGAGCATCAGCAGTTGCGCCCGAAAATCGTCGGCGAATTCGACGACAGCGCGCTGATGACCGCATTCGGCAATGAGGGCGTCGGTGCTTTTGCCGTACCGACCGTGATCGAGAGCGAGTACCTGGCATCCGGCGAGTTGCAGGTGCTCGGCCGGGCGGCCGAGGTGCGCAGCGAGTATTACGCGATTTCCGTCGAGCGCAAGCTCAGCCACCCGTGCGTACTGGCCATCACCGCTTCGGCGCGCTCGCGCTTTCTGCCTGGGCAGGATTGAACGGTAGGGGATGCGGCAATCTGGCCACTTGCGCCGCGTGCGTCGTTGAGACGAACAATTCATCGAAGCCACTGTCCTCGATTGCCTGCGCCATTTCCTCGGCATCGGCAGCGATTTAGCCCAGTGCCGATTTGATCGCAATCTCCCAGCTGGAAGCTGCCGCCACATGGACACTGTCGGCGGCCTCGATCAACCTTCGCGCCACCGGCTTGCCACCACATCAGTCAGCACGGTTGCCGTGCCCGAGCGTCGGGGCGAGGGCTATGTGCGGCAGCGAACGGACGCTCCGGTCCAATGCGTTCAGGGTGCCAGTTCCGGTCACCGAGCTTGCTCGCATGCGGAGGTATTTCGGTACGGGCCGGTGTACCTCGCTGGCGGCGATCAGGAGAACACCATGAAATGCGCAGCATCAGCAGACCAGGTAACCAGTTCCTGATGGAGGTAATCATGCGATTTCCGGCCAGCGGTGCACCGAAATTTCTGAATCTATTCCAAATCACTACTGTCCGGTTAAACCAGAGGGCAAATCGCTGAAGGCCATGAATGACGGTCGATTCAGCGCGAAAAAGCTTGGTGTCGATTTGAATGTCAAAATGAAAATCCGAAAAAATTCCGGGGCAACCACCCCCGGAGCCGCTCATGA
>CAXNNH010000013.1:0-13124 GCA_964203325.1 Burkholderiales bacterium
GGCGACGGCTTGCGAAACCGTTCGGCACGGTCGGCCGGGGTGGTAGCCCATTTCTTTGAGCATCGACTTAATCTGTGGCCGTGTAATGACGACTGTCCGGTGGTCCGGGGAGCGCGGCTTGCGCACGTCGCGCACGGGGTTGGTCGTGATCCAGCGCCATTCGCGGCGAGCGGCTTCGCAGACCGTCGCCAACAGGGTGAGGTCGCGGAGTACCGAGCCGGGCGTGACTTTCTTCAGCCGAGCGTCGCGCCAGGTGGCGATATTCTCGGGAACGATGTCGGCGATTTGCATCTTTCCTGGGAAGTCGGCATCCTTTGCCCAGGCGGTCATGCGCGCAATCTCGAATTTTTCGCCGCGTCGCAAAGGGCTAATTTCGTCCGTGAATTTTCGCAGCGCTTCGTTGAGCGTGTGCCGGGCGCGTGCCGCTTCCGGGGCTGACTGGCCGCTGTCGTCCATAGCGGATTCTTTCGCCGCTGCCCAGGACATTGCTTCGCGTTTTGTCGCAAAGCTGGCCGATGCGCGGACGCGATTAACGCAAACCTGCGCCCGGTAGCCTTTGCCGCTTTTTGTAATCGTCGCCATATTACCGAGTCATGGGTAAAACGCTGCGTAATTTTTGGGTAACGCAGCGCAGAAAAGCGGTGATTTTAGCGTTTATTTGTGTTGCGGGTAAAAGAAAAAAGCCTTAAATCACAAGTATTTAAGGCTTTTAGCTTTGTTTGTTGTTGCTTATTGGTGCCGACGATGAGACTCGAACTCATACGACCGAAGTCACTACCCCCTCAAGATAGCGTGTCTACCAATTTCACCACGTCGGCAATACCTAGACCAATATCGACTGCTTAAGAATAAAGTACAACTTTTCCGAACTCACAACATTAATACTGAAAAGCAGCTACTTAGGAATATCTTTAGCCTTTGAATCGGAATCTACGGAGCTTTTTAAAGTTTCCGCTGTATTAGTAGGAACAGATGCCGAAGCCGGTATTTGAACAGGCTCAGATGTTACCGCATCTTGCATCACACTGCCAGTCGTTTTTGGCTTGTTTGAAGCAATATATGCCAGCGAAAGACTAGTAACGAAAAAAATAGCCGCCAATACGGCTGTAGTACGACTCAGAAAATTAGCTGAACCCGTCGCACCAAAGAGGCTACCCGACGCACCACTACCAAAAGCAGCCCCCATATCTGCTCCTTTACCATGCTGAAGCAGAACAAGTGTTATCACACCAAGCGCAACCAATATATGAAGCACCAAAATTACAGAAAACAAATAATCCATAACTTCCCTTTAGCGATCTGCCGCACGGCAAATCGCCAGAAAATCGCTCGCTACCAAAGACGCGCCACCAATTAACCCACCATCGATATCGGGCATAGCAAATAGCTCTACAGCATTTTGCGGCTTTACGCTTCCACCATAAAGTATTTGCAAACCCTCGGCAACATGCGCGTCATCACGCGAAAAACGAGATCTAATCGCAGCATGAACATCTTGAGCTTGCTCTGGCGAAGCGGTACGCCCGGTACCGATTGCCCAAACTGGTTCATACGCAACAACTGCATTAGCGAAAGCCGCTACCCCATTTTTTTCTATCACTGCATCGATCTGGGAGGTAATTACCTCAGTCGTCTGACCAGACTCTCGCTGCTCTAGCGTTTCGCCAACACAGAGAACCGGACGTAACCCACCTGCAAGAGCCGCCGCAAATTTTTCTGCTATAGCCTTGTCGGATTCACCAAAAATCGCACGGCGCTCTGAATGACCAACGAGGACATAGCGGCAGGAAAAGTCTTTTAACATTGCAACACTAACTTCACCAGTGAAAGCACCTTGTGCATTCTCATTAACGGTCTGGGCACCCCATGCCAACGATGTTCCGGTCAGTATCGACTGCACTTGAGCCAAAAACGGAAAGGGCACAAACACTGCTGCCTCGACGCTCTTTACTCCGGCCAAGCCAACGAGCAAATCCTGAAGCAACTGGCTATTCGTTGCCAGCCCACCATACATTTTCCAATTACCTGCCACCAGTTGTTGGCGCATCGTGACCTCCCGCTTGAAAACGGAGGCAGTATATCGAAAGAGACTCTTCGCGGTCAATGAAAATCCCTTGTAGTAGCACATCCACAAACTATATTTTTCTGTTTACAGCACCAGCACTCCTAGAAAATACACTGACCCAAGATCAATTACCCCTTTAATTTGTGCAGATTTTCGGTAATGATGGCGCACCTAATCAAAAAAGTGCGGAGAAAAAATGAATCAACTAATCTGGGTGCTGTGGCCTGCTTTCATTGCAGCAGGAATTGCTGAGGTAGTATTTTTTACCCTGATCGACCCACGCCAACTGTATTTGCTTGGGCAACCCGTTGAAGTCTCTACTACTGCGGCTTACTCGATCGGTTTTATTCTCTTCTGGCTAGTTTGTGTCGGATCCAGTCTGATGACGTACTTCATGATGCCCAAAGGCATCAAGGAAGCTCTAACAAAGATCGCCACACAACGCGAGGATCTCTCAAAACGCAAACGCCAGGAGCCGAGCGAAAGACCCTAGATCAAGGATAGACCGCGCTTGAGGTCATCCTGTAGATCAACGACCGCTTCCAAACCAACCGCTATGCGCAACAAGCCCTCCGTAATGCCTGCAGCGGCTCGTTGCTCGGGCGTGATACGACCATGCGTGGTAGACGCGGGATGAGTTAGTGTCGTTTTCGTATCACCTAAGTTAGCGGTAATGGACAGCAGGCGACAGTTATCCACCACAGCCCAAGCCTCGGAGCGCCCTCCCTTGACGACAAACGCAACAATGGCACCCCCACTGCGCTGTTGTCGCTGTGCAAGTTCGTACTGCGGATGTGAAGGCAAACCGGGGTAATAGACACGACTCACTGCAGGATGCATTTCCAGCCAGCGTGCCAATGCCAGTGCGCTGGCTGACTGAGCTTCCATACGGATCTTGAGTGTTTCCATCCCTTTGAGCAGTACCCACGCATTGAAGGCAGAAAGGGTCGGTCCGGCAGTACGCAAAAACTTAAGCACCTCGTCGGTCAATTTTTTCGATCCGGCCACTGCGCCACCCAGCACCCGTCCTTGGCCGTCAAGAAACTTGGTAGCCGAATGAACAACGAGGTCCGCACCCAGATCAAGCGGACGCTGAAGAATGGGGGTGCAGAAACAGTTATCGACTGCAACAATAATGTTACGCGTGTGCGCCACCGCTACCAAGGCCGCGATATCGGCAATTTCCGTGAGTGGATTGGAGGGCGTTTCCAGGAAAAAAAGTCGCGTCTCGGGACGTATCGCCCCCTCCCACGCAGCAACATCCGTTTGTGCAACAAAGCTTGTGCGTACACCAAAACGCGTCATTATGTTGCCGAACAACTGCTGCGTGGCACCGAACAAGCCGGTCGAAGCAACGATATGATCACCGGCGCTACACAAAGCCATCACCAGAGACAGAATGGCCGACATCCCTGATGCAGTCGCGACACAAGCTTCTGCACCTTCAAGGGCTGCCAGGCGCTCCTGAAAAGCTTTTACCGTTGGATTGGTAAAGCGCGAGTAAACATTCCCCTCCTCTTCCCCGGAAAACCGGGCCGCTGCTTGCGCTGCGCTGTCGAAAACAAAGCTTGATGTGAGATAAAGTGCTTCAGAATGCTCGTTAAACTGACTGCGCGCACCTCCCTCTCGCACAGCCAAGGTTTCAAGTTGATAGGTACGATCCATGACTTCAGTCAACCAACGTTAAATTTAAATGCATCTGCTTCGAAGCAGCACTCTCGTCACCACCCATCGCAGCCTTCCCTTCACGCGCTTGCTCGATAGCGTCAAGATATTCGGGAGTAACATCACCCGTGACATAGAGACCGTCGAAACACGACGTATCAAAATTTGACAATGATGGCTTAAGATCGTGAATCGACGCCTTGAGCGCGTCAAGATCCTGATAAACAAGAGCATCCGCACCAATTTCGAGGGCTATCTCTTGGTCATTTCGACCAGTTGCAATCAGCTCGCTACGCGTCGGCATATCTATCCCGTAAACATTGGGATAACGTACTGGTGGTGCTGCCGAAGCAAAATAGACTTTAAGCGCACCGGCCGCCCGCGCCATCTCGACAATCTCCCGGCTAGTCGTCCCGCGCACAATCGAATCATCGACTAGCAACACTCGCTTGCCTTTGAATTCCTGAGTCACTGTATTCAATTTCTGACGAACTGATTTGCGACGCGTGGACTGCCCTGGCATGATAAAGGTTCGACCGATATAGCGATTTTTGACGAATCCTTCACGGTACGGAATACCCAGACGTTGCGCCAACTGCATTGCTGCAGGCCGACTTGAATCGGGTATCGGTATAACCACGTCGATCTCCTCAACCGGAATTTGAGAGATTACCTTGTCTGCCAAATACTCGCCCATGCGTAAACGTGTTTCGTAGACCGAAACGCCGTCGATCACCGAATCGGGGCGTGCTAAATAAACGTATTCAAAGATGCACGGTGCCAATACAGGATTCTGCGCACACTGACGATCATGCAGGCGATGCTGAAAATCGACGAAAACGGCCTCACCTGGTTCGACATCGCGCAATACCTGAAAACCAAGCGTATCCAGCGCTACCGACTCGGAGGCCAGCAAATACTCAACGCCTTCTGGCGTTTGATTGATCCCGATGACCAAGGGACGGATTCCATAAGGGTCGCGAAAAGCCAACATGCCGTAGCCGGCAATCAACGCCACCACGGCATAAGCACCGCGACAACGTCGATGCACCCCCTCGACGGCGGCAAAAATAGTATCCAGATCAAGGTGAAAACCTTTGGCTTTGGCTTGTAGCTCGTGGGCCAAAACGTTCAGCAGCACTTCAGAATCAGAATTTGTATTGATATGCCGGAGATCCTGGCGAAACATTTCTTCCGTAAGCTGCTCGGTATTGGTCAGATTGCCGTTATGAGCCAATACGATTCCGAATGGAGAATTAACATAGAAAGGCTGCGATTCGGCTGAATCCGAAAAAGAGCCGGCAGTCGGGTAGCGACAATGCGCAATCCCCATATTGCCTGGCAAGGCACGCATATTTCGCGTACGAAAAACGTCGCGCACCAACCCTGGCCCCTTGTGCATATGGAAGGCATCACCCTCCGCAGTGGCAATCCCGGCTGCGTCCTGTCCGCGATGCTGAAGCACCATTAAGCCATCGTAGAGCAACTGGTTAACCGGCGTGGTCGCAACGACCCCGAGAATCCCGCACATAGTCTTTCCTACCTGAATCGAATCCGTTTAGCCACTTCCGGCGGTAGCCAAGGCTTGCTGGCCAGCACCGCTGTTTCGAGCGGCACAGCAAACTGTGCCTGACTCCACCACTTTTCCTTGGGCGCCTCCGTCATGCCGCCAGCCGCAACCAGCGCCAAAACGATCAATAGACCACGAGCCGCACCAAAAATCACTCCCAGAAATCGATCGGTCAAACTTAGACCCAAGACTCTGAGCAGACTGCGCAATGCAAGCCGCAGCAAAGACATGGCCAGAAGCACCACTACAAACACCAGCACCCAGGCAGCCACAATGCGTATTCCTGGGTCGTCCAAACCGCCGAAGGCGACCCGTGCCACCTCTGTTCCCCAAAACTTGGCTGCGAAAAATGCCAATACCCACGCGGTCAACGCAATTATCTCGCCGACCACTCCTCGCCATAAGCCGATCAACAACGACGCAATTCCAATGCCGATGACTGTGTAATCGAATGCAGTCATTACTTGGCAGCAACAACTCCGCTGATGCCTATGCGCTTCATCTTCTCGACTGCCTTGTCAGCTTGATCGCGACTGGAAAAAGGGCCGGCGCGCAGACGCGTTTTCCTGCCCTCAGGGGAATCCAGAGACTCCGTAAAGGTCTTGATACCCATCTCGCCAATCTTGCTTTCCAACAGCTTGACGTTTGCGGTATTGGAAAACGCACCGATCAGTATGACATATTGGGCACCAACATTAACGGCTGCGGGTTCTGGAGCCTTGCCAGCAAGAATTGCTATCGCTCGCTTGGCATCGTCGACAGGCGGCTTAACTGGTTTTTCGGATGACTTTTCGGATGGTTTTTCGACTTTTTTCTCTGTTGTTCTTTCGGATGTTTTTTCAGCCGACCTGACCGAAGCCCCCTCAACTGAGTGGGATGAAGATGCGGGTGAGTCAAGTCGCGGAGCGGCAAGCGATTTCTCTGGAACGACGCTATCAGGCGCGGGGGCTACTAGTGGCGCCGCCGGTGTCGATTTGTTGGATGAAATACCCGGTTTAAAAGGCAACTGTTCCTGACCAGGAATACGAATCTGCACATCCTGCACTTGCTGTTTGGGTTCCTCGTCCATGACCATCGGCAACACAACGGCGGCCAAACCCGCTAGTGCAATCGCACCCATCAAGCGACGGCGTGCCCGCTTTTTTAACTGCGTCTGCGCGTCGGGGAATTCAGCCATGGGAGGGTCGTGAAATTGGCAATTGCGTTATGCTCAACGGCTTTTCCTCAAGACGGACAGAACAGCCGCCACTGTGTAGAACGATCCAAAGGCCAGAATTCTATCATTTTCACTCGCTCGCTTGGCAGCGGACTCAAAGGCCGCTACTGGTGAGGAGAAACATTCAACACAACCGCCCAGCCTGCCGTCAGCGACGACATTTGCCAAAACATCGGCCTGCGCGCCGCGCGGCACATCCAGCCCGGCCATCAACCAGACATCCACTTTCCCAGCCAGTGCTGCAAGGCTTCCAGCGATGTCCTTATCGGCTAGCATGCCAACCACCGCTATTGTTTGGTTGGAGAAAGGCAAGTCGCCGAGATTAGCCACTAATCCAGCCACCGCTTGTGGGTTGTGCGCCACGTCGAGCACCACTGTCGGTCGTCCAGCCAGCACTTGAAAGCGTCCCGGCAACTCGATTTCGATCAGCCCGCGCCTAACATCCTGCATAGAAACCGGCAAACGCTCCTTAAGCGACTCGATCACGGCAAGAACTGCCGAGGCGTTGCGCAACTGAGCGACTCCACGTAGAGCAGGGTGTGCCAAGCCGCAGCGCCGCAGCGCGTCGCGTGCCGGATTCTCCAGACTCGCCAGCCTCGCCGCCTGCCAGAAAGTCCATTGCCGCTTGTCACCGAAGTAACCAAAATCCCTTCCGAGCAACTGAAGGTCAGCGCCGATGGCAAGTGCGTGATCAATCAACGACTGCGGTGGTTCAGGATCGGCGCAAATTGCCGGTGCTTGCGCGCGGTAGATGCCTGCCTTCTCAAAACCGATGGCCTCGCGTGTCGCACCCAGCCAATCCGTGTGATCAAGGGCGATGCCGGTTACGACAGCACAGTCCGCAGTATAGGCATTCACAGCATCCAGCCGCCCCCCCAAGCCCACTTCCAGGATCACTACATCGACCGAACGCGCAGCGAAAACCTCCCACGCCGCCAGCGTCCCAAACTCAAAATAGGTCAGCGCGACACCGCCTTTGGCTTGCCTGGCCACCTCAACCCGAGCGAAAGCTGAACAAAGCTCCGCATCATTAACCGGGACAGTATTGACCCGCACGCGTTCGTTATACTCAAGGAGATGCGGCGACGTATAGCAGCCGACGCGATAACCAGCGAAGGAGTAGATGGCTTCCAGGTAGGCGCAAGTGGAACCTTTGCCGTTGGTGCCGCCAACGACAATTAGAGGACAGTGTTGCGTCTGACCCAGCACATCCTTGATCTGGACGACACGCTCCAAGCCGAGTTCGATACCCCCCAGCCCCTTCGGATGCAATCCCTCAAGATGCGCCAGCCAAGCGGCCAACGATGAAGGCAGGGAAGACTGCTGCGCTGCTGGGTCGGTACTCACGCGGCAGCCGGCAGCTTTTGCAGTAGCGTCAGCATTTGCGCGAGTTTGTCCTTCATCTGACGGCGATCAACGATCATGTCAATCGCCCCTTTTTCGAGCAGGAACTCGGAGCGTTGAAAACCTTCCGGCAGCTTCTCGCGCACCGTCTGCTCAATGACACGCGGCCCGGCAAAACCAATCAACGCGCCTGGTTCGGCAATCACCACATCGCCAATAAAAGCAAAGGATGCGGAAACCCCCCCCATGGTCGGATCGGTCAAAATGGAGATAAAAGGCAACCTAGCCTCGGATAGCTTGGTCAAGGCCGCCGTCGTCTTGGCCATCTGCATCAGTGAAAACAAACCTTCCTGCATACGCGCGCCGCCGGATGCCGCCACACAGATAAAGGGCACCCCTTGTTCTACCGCCGTCTGTACGCCACGCACAAAGCGCTCGCCCAGCACGGACCCCATGGACCCCCCCATAAAATCGAACTCGAAAGCGGCCATCACCACTGGCAATGTCTTGATCGCCCCCTGCATTACGACCAACGAATCGGTTTCTCCCGTGCTTTCGGTCGCATCAAGCAGGCGTTCTGGATAACGTCGGCTATCCTTAAATTTGAGCGAGTCAACCGGCAATACCTCGGCACCAATTTCAAATCGACCTTCGCGGTCAAGCAACAACTCGATCCTGGCCCGTGCATCCAGGCGGTTATGGTGCGCACACTTAGGGCAAACATTCAGATTGTTGCCTAAATCAGTGGCATAGAGCACCGCCTCACAAGACGGGCACTTGCTCCACAACCCCTCGGGCAAACTCGACTTTCGTGCGACACCGCTTTCATTGCGCTTGATTTTCGGCGGTAGAAGTTTTTTTAACCAGCTCATAAGACTCCCTGATCGGCGGCAGCATCCATCCCACGGCGAATTCCAGCAACCAGAGCCAAGACGTTGGCACAAGCAGCGTCACGGGGCGACTGTTCGATCTCTTCAATAATTCGGCTACCGACCACCACCGCGTCGGCAATAGCCGCCACAGCCCCAGCCGTTGCCGCATCGCGAATACCAAAACCAACCCCCACCGGAACGCCTGTACGGGCGCGAATATCGGGGATCCGTGCCGCTACTGCGGCCACATCCAGCGCGGCCGAGCCAGTCACCCCTTTGAGCGAAACATAGTAGACGTAACCACTGGCCAGAGCACCTACCTGAGAAATACGCGCCTCATCGGAAGTCGGCGCCAGAAGGAAAATCGGATCCAGCGCATGCGTGCGCATAGACTGTGCAAACTCGACACTTTCTTCCGGCGGATAATCGACGACCAGCACGCCATCGACACCCGCGCCGAAAGCGGCTGCAGCAAAAATCTCGGTCCCCATCGCTTCGATCGGGTTAGCGTAGCCCATCAAGACAACCGGCGTTTCGCTGTCATCGGCACGGAAATTAGCCACCATACTTAAGACCTGACGCAGACTGACGCCTTTTTTCAAGGCCCGCTCAGACGCACGCTGAATGGTGGGACCATCGGCCATCGGATCGGAAAAAGGAACCCCCAATTCAATAATGTCTGCACCTGCCTCCACCAGGGTATGCATCAAGGGCACCGTTAATTCCGGATCGGGATCGCCGGCGGTAATAAACGGAATCAACGCTTTGCGCCCTTGCGCCTGCAGTTGCTCGAAGGTGGCTTGAATTTTTGACATGGTTAGAAAGTAATTCCCGATTTTTCAGCGACGGTGTGCATATCCTTGTCACCGCGACCCGAAAGGTTGACCAACAGGATTTTATCCTTGGACAGCGTCGGAGCCAGCTTCGCCGCATAGGCGACGGCGTGGCTTGATTCGAGCGCCGGAATGATGCCTTCCAGGCGACACAAACTGTGAAACGCCTGCAAAGCTTCGGCATCGGTAATGGGGACGTATTCGGCCCGCCCGGAATCCTTCAGCCAGGCATGCTCAGGACCCACCCCCGGATAATCGAGACCGGCGGAAATCGAGTGCGTCTCAATAATTTGGCCGTTTTCATCCTGCAAAAGATACGTTCGATTCCCGTGCAGCACTCCAGGACGACCCGCCGTCAACGAGGCGGCGTGATGTCCCGTTTCCATTCCTTCTCCCGCCGCTTCCACACCAATCAGACGAACGTCTTCGTGCGAGATGTAGGGATAAAAAATACCCATTGCGTTTGAACCGCCGCCGACGCAAGCGATCACCGCATCGGGCTGTCGCCCGCATTGCTCCTGCATCTGAACCACCGACTCTTTGCCGATGATGGACTGGAAGTCACGCACCATCATTGGATAGGGATGCGGGCCGGCCACAGTACCGATGATGTAAAAAGTGTTGGAAACGTTGGTCACCCAGTCGCGCATCGCTTCGTTGAGCGCATCCTTCAGCGTTTTCGAACCGCTGTCGACCGGCACCACCGTCGCCCCGAGCAGCTTCATGCGATAAACGTTGGCCGCCTGGCGCTTGATATCCTCGGACCCCATGTAAACCACACACTCCATACCGTAGCGTGCGGCTACGGTCGCCGTCGCCACGCCATGCTGACCAGCACCGGTCTCGGCAATGACGCGCGGTTTTCCCATACGCCGCGCCAACATGGCCTGACCGATACAGTTGTTAATTTTGTGTGCGCCGGTGTGATTGAGATCCTCGCGCTTCAGGAAAATTTGTGCGCCGCCGAGCAAATCAGACCAACGCTTGGCGTGATAGACCGGGCTGGGCCGACCGACATAATGCTTGAGGTCGTATTCGTATTCGGCAACAAACTGGGGATCGCGCTGCGCCAAGGCATAGGCCTCCTTGAGTTCGTCAAGGGCGGCAATCAGCGTCTCGGAAACAAAAATGCCGCCATACGGACCGAAGTGGCCGCGTGCGTCGGGTAAATCGTAATGAGGGAAAGCCATTTTTTCTCCAGTTGTGGGTCGTGAGTAGCGAACTCACACGCTCTAAATCAATCTTCCAAAATCGACCCTGCCGTACGCACTGCGGTCACGAAGGCACGAATTTTTTCAGCATTCTTAATACCCTTGGCGGCTTCGACACCCGACGACACATCGACGGCGGCCGGCCTCACACGGCGCACCGCTGCCGCAACGTTGCCTTCATCCAAGCCGCCAGACAGCACAATCGGCTTACCTAACACCGTTGAATCCGGAATCAGCGACCAATCGAACACCTTGCCGCCACCGCCGTAACCCTCGACAAAAGCATCGAGCAGGATAGCCTGCGCCGACGCAAATTTAGCCGCGTATTGTACCAAATCCATTTCTGGCCTCACGCGCGCGGCCTTCAGGTAAGGACGGTCGAATTGTCGGCAGTAAGCCTCGTCTTCATCGCCATGGAACTGCAACAAATGAATCGGCACGGCCGCCAGCGTCGCTTTGACCACCGCCGGGTCGGCGTTAACAAATAAGCCGACTACCGTCACCAAAGGCGGCACGGCACGCGCCAAAGCCTGCGCCGTTGGCAAATCGACATAACGCGGACTCAGCGGATAAAAAACCAGTCCGATTGCATCGGCACCGGCGAGCACGGCGGCCTGCACATCCTCATGTCGCGTTAGACCACAAATTTTAATGCGCGGATTTATCAAATCAATCACCCCATACTCCTCGTCTTTACAAACCCGACACATCGGGTAAAAAGAATTCACAGCCTTCATCCCCCGCCGGCAAACCCCAGTCTGGCGCGTAGTCGACACCGACCAAATAGAGTCCGGCGGCAGCAAAGGTCGGTGCCGCCAGGCGGCGGTCGCGGGCCAGCAACAGTTCGTGTGCCCACTGCGGCGGATGCTTGCCCTGCCCCACATAAACCAGACTGCCGACCAGATTGCGCACCATGTGCTGCAGAAAAGCATCGGCGGCAAAGTCAAAGACCAGCGTATCGCCCCTACGCCGCACCTCGGCTCGGCGCAGCGTTCTGACCGGCGAATGAGCTTGACACTGCGCCGCACGAAAAGCAGAAAAATCATGCGTGCCGAGCAACAGGGACGCCGCATGCTGCATCGCCTCGCTGTCTAGCCGATGGTGATACCAGGCGGCCCGCCCATGCCAGACACCGAGACGTTGCGCCCGGTTGATCAAAAGATAACGGTAACGTCGCCCATGCGCAGAAAAGCGTGCATGAAAATCATCCGGCACCACCTGCGCCCAGCGCACCGCGACGCTCGGTGGAAGAAAGGCATTAGCCCCGCGCACCCAGGCCGTCAGCGGTCGCTCGACCTGCGTATCGAAGTGCACGACCTGTCCCGTGGCATGGACGCCGGCATCGGTGCGTCCGGCGCACACTACCCCTATCTCGACGCCGGCAATCTGCTGCAAAGCGGCTTGGAGCGCATCCTGCACGGTGCCGCCGCCCGGCTGTATCTGCCAGCCGTGAAAAGCGCAGCCATCGTATTCAACCCCGAGTGCGATCCTCATCCCACGATCCTCATCCCATACTCCTGGCCACTAAAAAAGCCGTGATCGAGCCATAAGCGGCGAGCAGAAGTAACTTATCGGCACGACGCAAAGGGCGATCATCGAGTTCAATCCGTTCGCTTTCGCAAACGCCAGGCACAGCAAGCAATTGCCGCCAATCGCGCGGACGCGGCAGCGTTTCGACATAGCGCAGTACCAGCATCAAACGCACCGCCCCGCGCTCGCCGTCCAGGCCGAAACGTCGTAAAGGCTGCAGCAAGTGCCGGGACGCAATCAGCAGATCGGACATCGGCATAAATTCCAGCAGCGCAGCAACGGCCAGCAACAGCAGCAACAAACGCCCCAAATGCGTCAGCGCCTCGGACAAACCTTCGCGCGAGGGGGAGGCCATGCCGTCCCACACAGGCTCTCCGACCATCCCCCAGGCAAAGATGACGAACAGGGAAAGTAACAACCAGCGCGCGCGCCAGATCAAGCGCCCGCCACGCCGCAAGACGGGCCTGCCGAGCAACGGTAACGCCGCAAAGGCCAATGCCAGTAACCCACCCTCAAGACTCTGAATGGCGATGGACAGCAACAACCAAAGGAGTAATCGAGTCATCGGATGCAAAACCGCCAGCGGTATCGGCCGATGGAGATGATCGGGAAACTTTGTCGGTTTCATCGGACAAGTCGAACAACACGAACAGCACGAACAACAGCAACTAAGCGTAAATCATTGACAGGTCTCTGGATGGGGCATGGCCTACCAGCGGAGGGTGACCCTAATAGAAATGCACATCCTCTGAGAGCCGCGCCAATAGCCGATCTCCAGACACGATGCCCGGAGAGCGCCTGTTTACGCCACTCTCCAG
>CAXNNH010000014.1:0-12702 GCA_964203325.1 Burkholderiales bacterium
AACGATATGGCTGCGCGCATCAAACATGCCGTAGAGTGGCGAATCGATTTTGCCGCCCATATCGCCGGTGACATAAACCACCGGCAAAAGATCCTTGTGATAAATCGCCTTCTCGCGCGCCGATTCGCGGACCTCGACCAGTTCGGAAATCGGCACCATGCCGCCTTCACGCGAGCGCACGCGCAGCTTGAGCAAGGCTTCCAGTGAGCCTTGCTTTTCAGCCGGCAGCATGACGCGGACGGGAATCTCGAACTTTGACTCGGTATTATGCACCGGCACCACATCCTCGCCGGCCAGCCCCATACGCACCACCTCGACGATGTCGGTCTGCGCGACGCCGAGCAGTGCCGCCTTGTTTTGCAGGACGTGCAGCACCGCTTTTCGCGTATCGGCCTGCACCGAGTCGTCGATGCCGACCAGGTCGGGCGTTTTCTCGAAGACTTTGCGCACTTCCTTGGCAACAGCCATCTGCCCGCGATAATCCGGGCCATAAACTTCGGCGACGATCGGCGACAGCACCGGCGGGCCGGGTGGCACTTCAATCACTTTGGCATTGCCGCCGGCCTGACGACCGATGCGCTCCACCGCTTCGCGCACCGAAACGGCGATCTCATGACTCTTGCGCGAACGATCGTGTTTGTCCACCAGATTGACCTGAATATCGCCCTGCTCGGGTGACTTGCGCAGATAGTACTGGCGCACCAGACCGTTGAAATTGATCGGGCTGGCTGTACCGACATAGGTTTGGTAGTTGCTCACTTCCGGCACCTGGGCGATTTCAGCGCCAATTTCGTGCAACACATGCGCCGTTTCTTCCAGCGGCGTGCCGATGGGCATATCGAGCACGATCTGAAATTCGCTCTTGTTGTCGAACGGCAGCATTTTCAGAACGACCAGCTTGACCACCGCAAGCGACACCGAGCCGAGAATCAGCACCAGAACAACAACGAGCAGCTTGCGCCGCGCCGCCTGCCCTTTTTGTGCGTCGAGGAAAGGACTGAGCAAACGACGAAACAGACGATCCAGTCGGGCATCCATCGCCGAATTGGCATGCCCACCCGCTACGCCCTGTGCCGTATGACCCGTTTTTGAACTCGGCGCCAACAGGCGCGCGGCCAGCCACGGGGTCACGATGAAGGCGACGGCCAGCGAAATAAACATACCCATCGAAGAATTGATCGGTATCGGGCTCATATACGGCCCCATCAAGCCGGTGACAAAAGCCATCGGTAGCAAGGCGGCGATAACAGTGAACGTGGCGAGAATAGTCGGCCCGCCCACCTCATCGACAGCGTAGGGAATGATTTCAAGCAAGGGTTTATCGGGCTGCAAGCCCTGCCAGCGGTGAATGTTTTCGACAATGACAATAGCGTCATCGACCAGAATGCCAATCGAAAAAATGAGGGCGAACAGCGAGACGCGGTTGAGTGTAAAACCCCAAGCCCACGAAGCGAAAAGGGTCGTTGCCAGCGTTAGCGTGACGGCGATGCCGACGATTAGCGCCTCGCGCTTGCCGAGTGCGAAAAAGACCAGCAGGACGACGAAAGCGGTGGCAAAAATCAGTTTGCCGATCAGCTTTTGCGCCTTATCGGTCGCTGTCGCGCCATAGTTGCGCGTTACCTCGACTTCGATGCCTTCGGGAATCACCGCCCCTTTGAGCGACTCGACGCGCGCAATGACGTTACTGGCCACATCAGCGGCATTGACCCCCGGTTTTTTCGAGATCTCGACCGTAACCGAGGGGTGTTCGCCGTCCTTGTTGCCGAACCAGGCATAGCGGCCCGGCTGATCCGGACCGTCTTCGATGCGTGCCACGTCGCCCATGTACACCGGCTTGCGCTCGCGCACGGCCACCATCAACTGCCTAACATCGGCGGCCGACTCCAGATAAGTCCCGGTCTGCACCAGGATTTCGCGGTTGCCTGCCACCATGCTGCCGGACGACTGCGGTGCGTTGCTCAGTTTGAGCGAAGCCGACAGATCCTGCGGCGTCACGCCAAAGGCGTTCATGCGCTCGGCGTCCATCTGCACGCGAATAACGTGATCCGGGCCACCGATAGTGGACACGTCGCGCGTGCCCTTAACGCGCTTCAATTCGATTTCGGTGGCGCGCGCCACTTGCTGCAACTCGTAGGCCGAGCGCTCCGGGTCGGCCGTCCAAAAAGTCAGCGAGACAATCGGCACATCATCGATACCCTTCGGTTTGATGATCGCCTCTTGCACACCCAGATTGGGCGAGATCCAGTCGCGGTGCGAATGGATCGTTTCGTAAAGGCGCAACACAGCATCGGTGTACGGGAAACCCACGTCGAACTGGACGGTGAGCACCGCCATGCCCGGTTGCGAGACCGAATAAACGTGATCGACGCCCGACATGCGCGATAGTACCTGCTCGGCCGGGGTGGCCACCAGGTTCTCCACATCCTCGGCCGACGCACCGGGGAACGGCACGAAAACGTTGGCCATCGTCACATCGATCTGTGGCTCTTCTTCACGCGGCGTCACCAGCGTGGCGAAAATACCCATCAGCAGGGCGATGATGGCCAGCAAGGGCGTCATCTGCGATGACTGAAAATAGCGGGCAATACGTCCTGAAAGTCCCATACGCTTACTTTCCCGCCGCGACAGGCGCGGCGCTGTCAGCATTGCTGCCAACGTTTTTGCCAGCGCCCTGGCCAGCACTCTGCCCGGATTTCAGTACACTCTTAAGCTGAATAGCCGCCTTTACCGGATCAAGCACGACGCGCTCACCCGACAACAAGCCGGCCAGCACCTCGGTTTCACCCTTGCCAACCGCTTCGCCCAAACGCAACTGACGCAAGGCAAGCGTGCCCCGCTCGCCGAGTACGTAGACCGCCGCCACCTCGCCGCGCCGCACAATGGCCGCTTGCGGCACGGTCATCTTGTTGGCCTGACCTATGACAAAATGGACGCGGGCGAACATGCCGGGTAGCGGGTTGAAACTCTCATCCCTGACCACATCCCGCATGTCTGCCGGCAAGGTGACACGAACCTGCGAGACGTGAGTCGACGCATCGACGGTCGGCAACAACGTTACTTTTGTCGCATCGACCCACTTGCCCAATTCCGGAAACTCAACTCTGGCCTGCGTCACATGGCGCATCTGCGGCAGCTTGTGTTGCGGAATGCTGGCCGTAACGCGCAAGCCGCTGGGTTCGTAAATCGTCAACAAAGGCTTGCCAGGCGAGGCCATTTCACCCGCTTCAATCGAGCGGACAGCGACGACGCCTGAAATGGGTGCGCTGACGCTGGCATGACCTAAGCCAACGCTGGCTTGTCCGGTTGCAGCTTGTGCGGCCTCGTAATCGGCCTTGGCCTTGTCGAGCGCGGCCTGGCTGATAAAATTTTGCTGGCGCAGATTTTTCTGCCGCTCGTAGTTGGCTTTGGCGTTGACCGACTGCGCCGAAGCTCCGGCAGCGGCTTCGGCCGCCTCGCGGGCGTCGATGCGCATTAACAGCTCGCCTTTTTTGACGCTTTGCCCGACATCGACGCGCATCTCGGTAACGCGCCCCGACACCTGCGCCGCCACTGTCGCCTGATGGATCGCCTCGACGACGGCTTCGACCGGCAGGGTCAAATCAACCGAGTGCGGCCGTACCAGCACCGTCGGCAAATCCTGCGCGTGTAAGGGAAGAGAAACGCTAAGGCCCAGCACCAAGCCAGAAAGCAGCGGCCTTAGCCAGAAAAGCGGGACGGGGAGGATTGCAGGTATATGTTTATTCATGTACATAAGACTATCCTAATATAGACTCCGGTGCAACGATGCGTTGCTGGAGGTGTACCCGAAAAACAACAATCAAACAAGTCAGCTCCTTGTGGAACTAAGAGCCTGTAAGGACATAAGTATCCGACCATCTCCGCTCTCGCTCCGTTCCTTTCTCTCCGCACTCGGCAATCTCTGTCTAGTTGTATAGCATCGATCCGCATCGCTTATCGCCGAAAATGAATCGAAGCGCTGCCCTGGAAGCCGCGCCGATAGGCGTTCTACAAGAGACCTGCCCGGAGAGCCAGTGTTTACGCCACTCTCCAGCCATCCACCCCGGAGATCGTTTATCCATGCGGATCTTCAGGCATCGCAAAATAGAGGCGGCTAAAACAGGAGCAAGGAAGGTACCGTCAAAACGGTCGAGCAGTAGTTCATATTTCTGTCATTTTCAGCGTTTAGAATGAGACGCTCCACTCGCCGCTTACGGAGGGTTTTATGCCCTGCTCTACAAAAATACGTCATTGCCAGAATTGTTACCACATTTGGCATGCCTGCCAGGAAACTCGTGCCGAAATTTGCCCGGAGTACGAACATCGCCAGCAGGGAATATACCGACAATTGCAACTTCTTGAAGAGGCTAAAGCGCACACCTTGCTAGGTGCCGCGCTGCTATTGATTCTGATGATCTCACCGGCGGCCTGGGCTTTCCTGTAAGGAATCGATGTTACATACGGCCCGCGAACATTCGGAGGGAGGGGCGGCCGAGCACCTTTCCCTAGCCCTGTCGACATTTGCAATGTTGGTGCTTGTGCTGGGTGGCACAAGCACCAACCGCTATTTTTTTACTTCGCTTCTTCGGGTGGACTTTCCTGATGACAGAGAACAGATTAAACCAATGTCTTGAAAATAAAGGGCGCTATAAGGAGCCATTTTAGTTGCACTAACAGGGCATTCTGCCTATAAATAGGTGGTGGTCTTGTGATATACGTAAGCTTGGTTTATCAGGGGAGATTGTTATGAGCACCAACGAAACCAAATCGTACTCGCCTCACGCTAATTTAAGTAAAGCTAGTTCTGTCGAAAGACTGATGGCAGCGTTTCAGGAGCGTGTTGATCCTTTTGGTGTCACGACATCCATGCTTAACGCGCAAGCAGCATGGGTGATGCATCCGCAGGAGCTAGCACGGGCGATTGGAGCGATGTCAGGTGATCTGCTGGCCTTACAGTTGCATCTATTTCGTCGTGCTTTTGGATTGCCGAGCGTGGACGTTGTCAAGCCTCATGCTGACGATGCGCGTTTCGCTGATCCTGTGTGGAGCGATTCTCCGAGTTGGGATATCGTTAAAGAGTCGTATTTGGCGATAACGCATCGTGTTGAAGATATGCTTTTTGATACGCCTGGTCTCTCTGAAAAGGAGTGTCGGCGAGCTGCATTCTGGATGCGCGAGTGGTTGAATGCGGTAGCGCCAACCAATTTTTTTGTGACGAACCCCATTGCTATGCGCAAGTTTGTTGAAACGCAAGGTGACAGTGTGGTGATGGGCTTCAAACATCTGATGCGAGACGTAAAAGCTAAAAATATCCGAATGGTAGAGGCCGATGCCTTCAAGATCGGTACAGACTTGGCAAGCACCGCAGGTCGTGTTGTTTTCCGTAATCGGATGCTTGAGCTAATACACTACATACCGACGACCGAAAAAGTGCATCAGATCCCCATCGTCATCATTACTCCGTGGATCAATAAGTACTACATACTGGATCTGACACCGAAAAAAAGCCTCGTGAAGTATCTCACCGATCAAGGCTATAGTGTTTTCATTACAAGTTGGAAAAATCCGGGTGCTGAAATGGCTGATGTCGGTTTCGATGACTATCTGACTGAAGGCGTAGACCAGGTCGTCGCTACCGTTTGTGAATTGTGTCATGTGCCACAAGTGCACTTGGCAGGCTATTGCATAGGCGGTACGTTAGTCTCAACTTATATGGCTTGGGCTAGTCGGCACTATAGTGAAAACTGTGTACCTGTAGCGCATTGGACTTTATTGACAACGCTGACAGATTTCTCTAAACCCGGTGACATTGACGTGTTTATTGATAAAGGAGCTGTTCAGGCTCTCGAAGAGCGGATGGCCAAACGAGGCTATCTGGACGGCGAAGAAATGGCTTCAAGTTTCCGTCTTCTACGCTCAAACGGCCTTATTTGGCATTACTTCGTCCATAGCTATCTTTATGGCGAACCTTTGCCTCCTTTCGATGTATTGTTCTGGAATATGGACACGACTCGCATGCCGGCTGCAATGCATTCTTTTTATTTGCGCGAGATGTATCTGAATAATAATCTAATGAAGCGCGATGCAATGGTCGTGGCAGGTGAGTCGATAGACCTCGACCGCATCACCCAGCCGCTTTATGCTGTCGCAGCGGAGGACGACCACATTGTGCCGTGGCAGCAATCCTACAGAATACGTAAATACATAAATATCAAGGCACCGGTGCGCTTCGTGCTCTCAACTTCAGGCCATATTCTCGGCATTGTTAATCCGGTGGTGACTCCCTCCAAACGTAGCTTCTGGGTGGGAAATCCGGAACGGAATGATCACTTCGAACATTGGTTTGACCGTTCCGAAAAAAAGCCGGGGTCATGGTGGGTCGATTGGCTGGCTTGGTTGTCACCCCAGTGTGGATCAATGGTTTCGCCGCCAGACCTGATGTCCCCGGATTATCCCAATCTGGGTGCTGCACCGGGTAGTTACGTTCACGAGAAATAGCTTTTCTGGAAAGTAGTTCGGCCAAGTGTGCACTTGAACTCGGTTGTTTGCTAGAGTGCCACCTGTACCAAAGTTGGTGTGATTCGACGCCCAATGGCGTGAACCCAGAACACCGGCTAGAAACCATTCAATATTAAAGTGGTGAACGCATGATAGAGCAATCGCTGACAATTTCCAGAACAGAGCCTAAAGGTTCGGCACTGGATTTGCTGCACATCGTCCGTATCAATGAAGAGATCAAAGCTGTCGTTGCCGTCGCCTTCAAGATCAACATCATGGCCCTGAATGCAATATTTCTCGCAAAGCGTGCGGGAACGGCAGCACTCGGCTTTGGTGTGCTTTCTAACGAACTTCGAAGCTTCTCCGGTCAGTTGCGAGAGACAATGCTGTCGCTTAACGGATTAATTCACGATTCGGTTGCAGAGGTTTCAGTACTGCTACTGGATTCTCGTTACAGCAATATTTTTGCGGCTGCCGCAGCAGAGGCACCGTCAAGCACTCGAATGCTTGCAGTTCTTGAGCAGCGTGAATCACGCACGGCAGAATATCGTGGGAAGCTTTCAGTTTTGCGGCGCGCTCTACGTTCTTCGGTGGAAGATGCTTTCCGTTTGGTTGAGTTGGGGGGGGTCTTAGCCAAGTCAGCTAAAATTGAAGCGGCTTATGGAGCTGCATTTTCTGTATCGCTGTCACAGGTATCCAATGAGTTTGACGGCATCGTCGAAGAAATTCGCGGCTCGCTTGATACTTTGCGTAAATCCAGGTTTTTCAGGGGCTGACAATGAAAACAACACAAACGATTTTCCAGGATGGTGATCACAAATGGATTGCCATTGTTCGCGATCCCGGTCGCCCGGAATTCTTGGTAGATACCAATGAATATCTAGTGACGCATGGGGGGCAGGGTATGTTGGTGGATCCCGGCGGACTGGAAGTCTTTCCTGCGGTTTTTTCTGCAGTAGCCACTGAGTTCGATCCCTCTGCAATTTCCTCGATATTTGCCTCTCATCAAGATCCAGATGTAATCTCATCGTTGGCCTTGTGGCTTGAATTTAATCCGCAAATGCGTTGCCACATTAGTTGGATATGGGCTAGCTTTATCCCCCACTTTGGTGGGAACGCGAGCACTTTTGCTGCAATTCCCGACGAAGGTATGGCGATTTCGCTGGGGGGGCTACCGTTGCAGGCAGTTCCTGCGCACTATTTGCATTCCTCTGGTAATTTTCATTTATACGATCGCGCCGCCAAGGTGCTTTTTTCGGGAGACGTTGGGGCTGGTTTACTGCCTCCCGAGCACAACGAGCTGTTTGTGAAAGATTTTAGCGCTCATATTCGCTATGCAGAAGGCTTTCATCGGCGCTGGATGGGTTCTAACGAAGCTAAAAGGCAGTGGTGTGAGCGTGTTTCGCAACTTGAAATTGACCTTTTGTGTCCGCAGCATGGAGCCATCTATCAAGGTAAAGACGTTCAGCGCTTTATCGATTGGTTCGATGGTCTGCACGTTGGCGTTTTGCGTGCCTGACACGAAATTGTTGCTGCCTATAGTCGGCAGCTTTTGATCTTGGTCAAGGCAGGGGGTTGCCAGCCCCCTGACAATGAAGCCCGTCATTCATGCGGGATGTTTCATGCAAACAATCAAAGAGTTCATGGCTGGCGATCATCGTCATTGCGACGATTTATTTGCCGCTGTTGAGAGCGTACTTGCCGCGGGAGATTGTGCTCTTGCGAGCGGAGCTTTTTCAAAATTTCGGGGCGCAATGCTGTGCCATTTCGCCGCTGAAGAGTCCTTGCTCTTTCCTGCGTTTGAAGAACGTACGGGAATGTGTATGGGGCCAACGCAGGTAATGCGCGGAGAGCATGTACAGTTGCGTGAACTCATGGCTGCTGCTGGGGAGGCTCTTGTTGCCCAAGACTCCGAAGCATATCTGGGCGAAGCAGAAACTTTATTGATCATGATGCAACAGCACAATATGAAAGAAGAAAATGTTTTGTATCCAATGTGTGATCAGCATCTTCTTGATCAAGTTGACGCGATTTTGCCGCACCTACACGACGTAATTGCTGACGTGGAGCTGGGAGCATGACAAATACGCGTGCAAGTCTGGTAATTGATGCCCGCAATTTAGAGCCGCCTGAGCCTTTCGTTCGTACCATGGATGCTCTCGACGGAATTGGGAGTGACGAGAAATTGCTATTACTCCTTTCGCGAGAGCCGCACCCTTTATATCGCGCGCTGGAAATCAACGGTTTTACTTGGCAAACGGAGCGGAAAGCGGATGGGCTTGTCGAAATTCTGATATGGCGTAAATTGCAGTAATGCAAGCGCTTCTGTCGTTTGATCAGGCGCCGCCCTTCGCGGCGCCGTTTCGTTTTTTTGTGACAGCGCCCTTGTTTCCAATCCTCGCTGGACTCCTTTTGTTATGGAGTGGTCCGGGGTTGATGGCTTCACGCTGGACGCCGAGCGCGTTGGCTTGGGTCCATCTCATTACTACTGGCTTTATGTTACAGGTGATGCTTGGCGCAATGGTGCAAATTTTGCCCGTCGTTGCCGGTGCTAATATGGCCCACTCTCTCTGGGTGTCACGCATCGTCCATATAGCAATTACTCTCGGTGCTTTATTGTTGGCGTTGGCCTTCCTAAGTTATGACCCCATTATCTTCGTCATTGCTGCCGCTTGTATTGGGCTGGGTGTCGTCATTTTCATCGGCGCGGCAGCTCATGCCCTTTTCCATGTGCCATCAAGTACGCCGACTATCCGTGGCCTCAAGCTGGCCATACTTGGTCTTGGAGTGACCGTTGGTTTGGGAATGCTGCTCGCTGTATCGCTAGGCTTATCGCCTCCATTGCCTGTCATGGAGCTTACAAATATTCATGTTTCTTGGGGATTTCTTGCTTGGGGGAGTGTGCTGCTTGCCGCTGTAGCGTATGTAGTGGTACCGATGTTTCAGCTTACGCCACCTTACCCGAATTGGTTTTGTCAGAGCTACGCCTATGTAGTTCTGAGTGCCGTCTTGCTGTGGACAGTAGGATATCTCGCCGACTGGACGCTGCTTTCCTCGTTGCTAGGCGGTTTACTTGTGCTGATCGCAGCGTTGTTTTCACAGATTACCTTGCTCATCCAGCGCAAGAGCAAGCGCGCCAAGTTTGACGCAACTCAGCACTATTGGCGTGTAGCAATGCTGAGCGCCTTTGCTGCCTGCCTATTCTGGTTTGCTGCTCGTAGCATTCCGCTCTTTGACGAGTGGCAAGGCTGGCCCGTTTTATTCGGAGTGTTGGTGCTGCTTGGTGGGTTTATGTCTGTGATCATTGGCATGCTCTACAAAATAGTCCCATTTCTTGTCTGGTTGCATCTGCAAAATATGGGGCGGGGCAAATTGATGGCTCCGAACATGAAAAAAGTGCTTTCAGAACCGCAGATGTTGCGGCAAATGCGCGCACACTTTACTGCTTTAGCACTACTTGTACTCGCTGCTCTCTGGCCGGAGTGGTTCGTCTATCCGGCCGGATTGGCTATGATTGTCGCTAATGTCTGGCTGCTGCGCAATCTGCTTTCAGCGGCCGGAGTTTATCGGTCGTATCGTTTAAAAATCGAGGCCTTACTAGCCATATAATCTTGACTTATCAAGCGCTTAAATATTTACATCTAAGTTGTGTACTACTCAGCGGTATAGGTTTTTTGTTGAGGGGTTTTTGGATGCTTAGGGGATCCCCTTTCTTGATGTATCGGTGGGTACGCGTTGCACCCCACTGGGTCGACACAGCGTTATTGGGTAGTGCCATTTCCATGGCGTTGGTTAGTTCGCAGTATCCATTTTCACAGGCTTGGCTGACAGCCAAATTGTGGGGGTTACTAGCCTATATTTTGTGCGGCACCCTGGCACTAAAGCGGGGAAGAACAAGGAGCCAACGCATAGTCTTCTTTATTCTCGCGCTATTTGTTTATCTCTATATTATCTCCGTAGCTGTGACGCGCGATCCATCGCTAGGGGTAAGTCGGTTTTTCTGATTTTTTCTTACAGTATCAGGAAGGATTAGCTTCGTTGATGCGTCATCAGTTTTTTGAGGCCCGGTGTGTTGAGAATTCGAATATGCCTTTGCTGTACCGCGATTAAACCTTCCTCATGAAAGCGAGAGAAAGCGCGGCTGACCGTTTCGAGTTTTAGGCCGAGGTAGCTGCCGATTTCCTCTCGCGTCATGCGCAGGTTGAATTCAGCCGGCGAGAATCCGCGCGCCGTGAAGCGTTGTGACAGGTTGAGCAGGAAGGTCGCCAGTCGCTCCTCCGCACGCATCGTGCCAAGTAACATCATGACCCCGTGGTCACGCACAATTTCGCGGCTCATCACCTTGTGAAAATGATGTTGGAGGGAATAAATCTCGCGCGAGAGATCTTCCAGATGAGAAAAGGGGATCACACAAACCTCGCTGTCTTCCAGAGCAACTGCGTTGCAGGAGTGGGTTTCATTACTTATCCCATCGAGTCCGAGTAACTCTCCAGTCATTTGAAAGCCTGTCACCTGGTCTCGCCCGTCTTCAATCAATACGTCAGTCTTGAAAAAGCCGCTGCGAATTGCATAGATTGAGTCAAAGGACTGGCCAGCATGGTAGAGATGGTCTCCACGTTTCATTCGCTTGCGTGCGGAAACCATCTCGTCCAATTTTTCGAGTTCAAGGTCGTTGAGGCCAAGCGGTAAGCACAGTTCCCGCAGGTTACAGTTCGAACAGGCTGTTTTAATGACATCTAGCGTTACTTTCGCGCTGGCGAGTTGCGGTGGCATGAGAATCCTTCGCTAAGAAACGTGTGAACAGTGGTGTCAACAGTACGTGCTGCTGCAGTTGAGGCTGCGGAGGGCGATTGCTGGTTTGCTGTAATGTCTGCGTTTGATCCACGTCAACGTGATTGATTCGTAGCAACGAGATAATCTGACAACCCAATCGTGCAATGAGAAAATGAACGCAGTCACAGAAAAAGTCGTTTTCGATCCACAAATCATCACTCGTTTCGACATTAACGGCCCCCGTTACACGTCTTACCCGACAGCGGACCGCTTCGTCGAAGCGTTTGGGCCGGATGCGTATAAGCTTTGGCTGGGGAAACGTAATATCGGCGCAATCAGCCGACAGCTATCATTGTACTTCCACATTCCTTTCTGTAACACCATCTGTTACTACTGCGCCTGTAACAAGATCATCACCAAGGATCACGGGCGTTCGGCCAGATACCTGAAGTATTTGGCCAAGGAACTCGCACTGCAGAGTAGTTATCTGGAGGGTGGCGACCATGAGGTCGCTCAGTTACACTGGGGAGGCGGCACGCCAACTTTCCTTTCGCATGACGAAATGCGTCAGTTGATGGATGCGACACGCAAACACTTCACCTTGATTGAGAATGGCGAATACTCAATCGAAGTCGATCCGCGCAAGGTTGGTACGGAAACCGTCGAGTTGCTCGGCGAGCTTGGTTTCAACCGGATGAGCGTCGGTGTTCAGGATTTTGACGCAGCAGTACAACAGGCGATCAACCGCATTCAAACGGAAGAAGAAACACTGGGCGTGATTAATGCCGCTCGTGCCAACGGTTTCAAATCGATCAGCGTCGACCTCATTTACGGGCTGCCGAAACAGACGGTAATCGGTTTTAACCGTACACTCGACCGGGTGATTGCCGCTAGTCCGGATCGGCTTTCGATTTATAACTATGCTCATCTGCCGAGCTTATTCAAGCCGCAGCGCCGTATTCTCGAATCGGACATGCCGAGTGCTGATACGCGTTTGCAGATTCTCTCGCTGGCGATTCGCAGGCTAACCGATGCAGGTTATGTTTACATTGGCATGGATCATTTTGCCAAACCAGACGATGAATTGGCCGTCGCCCAGCGGCAAGGTCGCTTGCATCGAAACTTTCAAGGCTACTCGACGCATGCGGACTGCGACCTGCTGGCCTTTGGTATTTCGTCGATCGGTAAGGTCGGACCGACCTACAGCCAGAACGTAAAAACGCTCGATGAGTATTATGATCGCCTCGATAACGGCATTTTGCCGGTCTATCGTGGCATTGAGCTGAACGCCGACGACATTCTGCGCCGTGCCATTATTCAGGCACTGATGTGTCACTTCGAACTTTCGCTCGAATCAATTGAAATTGCACACCTGATTGATTTCAAGAAATACTTTGCTGCAGAAATAGCCGATCTACAGCAAATGGTGCAGGG
>CAXNNH010000015.1:0-12254 GCA_964203325.1 Burkholderiales bacterium
CTCAGCATCCTGATCAAGATGCTCGGCATTTATCCCCCAGGCACAATCGTTCAGCTCAACGACGGCGCACTGGGCATGGTGGTTTCCCCCGGCCGGGAAAGCTTGCGCCCCAAAGTTCTGGTGTACAACCCGGATTTGCCGAAGGAAGAGGCCGCCACCGTCGATCTGTCGCAAGAACCCGAGCTGAAAATTGAAGAAGCGCTCAAGCCATCCTCCCTACCCCCCGAGGCTCTGGCCTGGCTGAATCCACGCAAGCGCTTGTCTTACTTTTACTCCGCCGAGGGAAGCACGGGTTAAGCGCGGATTAAGCGCACCTCAACCCCCGATGGCTGGAGACCCGCATGGAACAACGATCTCCGAAGGGGATGGCTGGAGAGTGGCGTCAACAAAGGCTCTCCGGGCAGCCCCTCTGTAGATCAAGCACTGGCGCGGCTTCCAGGGCAGCCCTAGAAGAAATAGGAGGGTAATTTTCAAAGAACGCAGGATCCAAATCGTCAAAGAGAGATGATTTTCTTGACCACGAGGCCAGTCATGCTCAAAAAATGACGCGCTCGGTCTCGATGGCCGGACCACTGGGTGCACCAAGCTCAAGGTCACCCGCCGTGACAAAATTCTCTTGAATAACGGCCAAAGCTGTGTAACCGCCCTCCGGTGCTGGTGCCGCATTGGCTACCAAACCGCATTGATGTTCCGGATTTTCCGGCGAGTAGATTGCCTGACCTGCCGTGAGCGGTGCCGCGCAACGGATGCGGTAGAGGTGGCGCTTAACCTTGCCGAGATATTGCGTGCGCGCGACGACTTCCTGTCCTGGATAGCATCCCTTGTGGAAACTGACCCCGCCGAGTTGGTCGAAATTGGTCATTTGCGGCACAAATTCTTCGCTAGTCGCCAGGCTGATGAGTGGCACGCCTGCTTGAATGTCGAGCCACTGCCAGACCGGCGACCCGACTGGACGGGCACTGCTGGCCAGTTTTGTCCAGCATTCGGCAGCGGCATCTGCGGCCACGACGATTTCAAAACGCGTGGCGTCCAGACGGATGACCTTGACGCCGTCCGCAGCAAGCGTATCGAGGGCTTTGGCCGGAACCGGCAAACCCGCTGCCAACAGACTCCTCTCGGCCTCTGTCCCCGATAATCCGATGAGTTGATAGCTAGCCGACAAATCGGCAATTTTGACTTTGGAGCGTAATACAAACATATTGAGCCGCTTCTCGATACTGGGTAGCAGATCGGCAGAAAGTTGGATGCGATAGTCTTCGCCGTGGCGAAACAGCAGGAAACTGGCCAGCATCCGCCCCTTGGCCGAACACCAGGCGGAGTGCTGCGCCGCATCGGCCCCCAGATGGTTGATGTCACTCGTTACCTGGTTGTGCAGGAAAGTTTTGGCCTCCTGGCCGCTGCATGCCAGCAATCCCAAGTGGAGGAGGGGGGCCATAACGGTGGCATCACGGGCTGCACAACGTTCACCGCTGGGGTCGCCGAAGTCTACGACGTGGCCTTGCTCGCGATGAGCACCGGACGCGTCGAGGAAGTCTTGCCAAAGGAGGGGGTTGGCATTTTGTGAACGGCTGGAACTGTTGGCATTGTTCGATGTGTCGGGATTCATGTTCGCAACTTTCGATCGGTTTTTTGTAGGGTTTCCTGCGCAGTCCTGCGCAGAAGCGTTAGTTCGACCCACCACTGCAGAATCGGTTCAGCACGGCAGGCAAAGGGCCAGGGCGCGAGCTTTCGGCTATTATATCGTTAGCCTCTTTTCAATCGCTTTGCCCTTAATCTCTCGTCTCGTCTCCTTCGCCCCTATCGACGACGGCCACCAGCCGTTTTGGATCCATGCTGAAATTCATCAAAATCCTTCTTGTTCTCGGTGTGCTCGTTGCCACTGCAGGGGCAGCCGGTTTCTTCTGGATTGTCTCGTCACCTATCGTACTCCAGAGTCCATCGCTTGATTTCAAAATGGACTTCCATATTGCGCCTGGTAGCGGATTACGTTCAGCCGCACGACAAATCGCCGATGCCGGGGCCGAGCTTAACCCTTGGGTATTTACTGCATTAGGTAAGCTGATGCGTTCCGAAGCGTCGATCAAGGCCGGTAGCTATGAACTCGGCCAAGGAGTAACGCCGCAGCAGTTGATGTTGAAACTGACACGCGGCGATGTGACGCAGGCCGAGATTGCCTTTATCGAAGGCTGGACATTTCGCCAGATGCGCGAGCGGCTTGACGCACACCCGGATCTGCGTCACGAAAGCAAGGATTTGTCCGAAAGCGAAATCATGCAACGTCTAGGCGCCAGCGAGTTGCAAGCCGAGGGGCTGCTCTTTCCTGATACTTATCTGTTCTCGAAACGCTCAAGCGATCTTGAGGTGCTGGCGCGTGCCTATCGGGCGATGCAGCGCCATTTAATGCGTGAATGGGCGAACAAGGCGGTCGGGCTGCCTTACGCAGACGCCTATCAGGCGCTGGTTATGGCGTCGATTGTTGAAAAGGAAACGGGAAGGGAGCAGGATCGACCATTGATTGCCGCCGTTTTTGGCAATCGGCTACAGCGCGGCATGTTGCTACAAACCGATCCCACGGTAATCTATGGTATTGGCACTTCCTTCGACGGCAATCTGCGCAAACACGACCTGCAAACCGACACGCCCTACAATACTTATCTGCGTGCCGGTTTGCCGCCTACGCCGATTGCCATGCCTGGCTTGGCCTCGCTGCAAGCGACATTGCATCCGGCCGCCAGCGAGGCGCTGTATTTTGTCGCCCGAGGCGACGGCAGCAGCCAGTTTTCACGCACGCTGGAGGAACACAACCAGGCGGTGAACCGTTACCAGAGAGGTGGCAAACGTTGAGTAGGGGCAAATTCATTACCTTTGAAGGTATCGATGGTGCGGGGAAAAGTAGCCATATCGCCGGTGTCAGCGATTTTCTCCGCGCCCGTGGCCTGACGGTCGTTTCGACGCGCGAGCCGGGAGGAACACCGCTGGGCGAAAAACTGCGGGAGCTACTGTTACACGAGCGTATGCACCTCGAAACCGAAGCGCTGCTGATGTTTGCTGCTCGGCGTGAACATCTGACCCAAGTTATCGAGCCGGCCCTGGAACGTGGCGACTGGGTAATTTGCGACCGCTTTAGCGACGCTACTTATGCCTATCAGGGTGGCGGGCGAGGACTGGATAAGCACAAGTTTATCCAGCTCGAACAATGGGTACACAACCACCTGCAGCCAGACCTCACCTTACTTTTCGATCTGGCACCTGAAGTTGCCAACCGGCGTATCGCTGTACAAGCCCGGGAACTCGACCGTTTCGAGCAGGAACGTGCCGATTTCCATCAACGAGTGCGTCTGGCCTATTTGGAGCGCGCCGCCGCAGCGCCCCATCGCATAGCACTCATTGATGCCGAGCAGCCGATCCCAACCATCAAGAATTTGCTGGAAGAAAAAATAAAGAACTACTGTCTATGAAGATTCATGAATTGCATAGAGAGACTTGGGCACGTCTCAACGCGCGACGTGCTCAACTCCCGCATGCCTTGTTGCTATCCGGCCAGCGCGGGATCGGTAAGTTCGAGCTGGCCAAAGGTTTTGCCGAGTCGCTCCTTTGCGAACAGCCGACTCCTTCCGGCGAGGCTTGCGCAAAGTGTTCTGCCTGCAACTGGTTGTCGCAAGGAAATCACCCCGATTTTCGCTTGTTGCAACCGGAGGCGCTACTCGAAGAAGTCAGCGAGAGCAAAGAAGAAGGCGGCAAGAAGAGTAGCCAGCAGATTACGATAAACCAGGTTCGCGCACTCGATGACTTCCTGCATATCGGCACGCACCGTCATGGAGTGCGCGTGGTACTGATCAATCCAGCGGAAGCCATGAATCGAGCAACGGCCAATTCACTTCTTAAATCACTGGAAGAACCCATTGTCAGCACATTATTTTTATTAGTATCCAGCGAACATGATCGTTTGCTACCGACCATTCGGAGCCGTTGTCAGTCGATAGCGATCCCGCAGCCAGCGCCAGAATTGGCAACGGCGTGGTTGAGCGAAAAAGGCGTAGTCGACGCGCAGCGATGGTTGGCCTTGGCGGGCGGCTCGCCGTTGATGGCGGCTGAACTCGGGACGAGCGGAGAGAATGCTGTGCTTGACGCTCTGTTGAAGCAAATGACCAAAGGCAAAAACTTGAACCCTATATCCGCTGCTGCAGCGGTCGACCTAGTATTGAAAGCGAGAAAAGGCGTCACTCCATTGAAGAGGCTGATCGAGTGGTCGCAGAAGTGGTTATTGGATTTGACGCTAGCCAGCCAGCGTTTGCCGCCACGCTTTTTTGTGTCAGAAGCCAACGTGGTACAAAAGCTTGCCGACGCTACCGATACCCGCAAACTCTTAGCGTTCCACAAAAAAGCAATACAATATAAAATGCAGTGCGAGCAACCATTGAACAGTCGCTTGTTTCTCGAAGAGTTTTTTATGAGTTATGCGGCAATTTTTCAGGCTTCTTGAGGCGCCAATGTCAGACGCAGGTAATGCCAGTACCACCGCTGCTGCCACCGCCTTGACGGCACGTCAGGGCGTTGTCGCACAGCCTGAAGCGGGTAATCTTGCCGCTTCGCCCTTCCTAGCAAGTCCAGCCACTGCAGGCACCGAGCGACGGGGAGGGCCACGGCCCAGTGTTTTGTCGCTGAATATCAATTCAAAATCTGGGCTTTACGCTGCCTATATGCCCTTGCTACGCAACGGCGGGATATTTATCCCTACTGCACGTCACTATGCACTGGGCGACGAAGTATTCATGCTGCTTTCACTCATGGATGATCCCGCAAAATTACCGATCGCCGGTTCGGTCGTTTGGATTACTCCCGTTGGCGCACAAAATAGCAAAGCGCAGGGTATCGGCGTTCATTTCAAAAGTGACGAGAGCGGGGTCGATGCCCGTCGAAAAATTGAAGTCCTGCTCGGTGGCGTCATGCAATCAAGCCGTCCAACGCACACTATCTGAATTCAAATTCAATGCTTGTTGATTCACACTGCCACCTCGATTTTCCCGATCTCGCCGCCAAACTCCCACAAATTCTCGAACTGATGCAGCAAAATAGCGTCGGTTGTGCGCTTTGTATCGCTGTCAATCTTGAGAATTTGCCAGGTGTTTTATCACTGGCCGAGGCCCATTCCCAGCTTTTTGCTTCCGTTGGTGTTCATCCTGAATACACGGACGTTCGAGAACCAAGCATCGCCGAGTTGCTGGAACTGGCTACGCACCCAAAGGTTATCGCCATTGGCGAAACGGGGCTTGACTATCATTGGCACAAAGATGCGCCCGAATGGCAGCGAGAGCGTTTCCGTACTCACATCCGCGCCGCGCGGCAATGTCACAAACCTTTGGTTATCCACACGCGCGAGGCTGCATCCGACACCTTGCGCGTCATGAAGGAGGAAGGGGCGGGGCAGGTGGGCGGCATAATGCACTGCTTTACCGAGACATGGGAAATAGCGGAAGCCGCGCTTGATCAAGGGTTCCATATTTCGCTTTCCGGTATCGTCACCTTTAAAAACGCTCTAAGCGTTAAAGAGGTAGCGCGGCGAACACCTTTGGATCGATTGCTGGTCGAGACCGATGCTCCCTATCTTTCGCCAGCCCCTTACCGAGGGAAAACCAACCAGCCCGGCTACGTCAAATACGTTGCCGAAGAAATCGCACGGCTACGTGGGCTAGACTACGAACAGGTCGTCAGCGCGACCAGCGACAATTTTTTCCGCCTTTTTCCGGGCATTCGCCCAAACATCAGACCCGAAATTTAAACCATGCAAATCATCATCCGCTCGTTGTTTCTTCTCCTGCCAACGCTTGTTTTTGCTGGTGTTTATCACGACATGGAAAAGGCATTGATTTCCGGCGACACGTCCGCCGCGATCAATTTGATTAACCGTGGAGTCGATATCAATACCGTCGACATTGCGGGTAACTCCCTGCTTATTCAGTCAGTTCGGCAAGATAACAAGGAACTTTTCGACTATCTCTTACAACGGCGTGCGCGGCTCAATCTGCGCAATCGCAATGGCGAGACGGCGTTGAGCCTTGCTGCCTACACCGGCAAGCTTCCCTTCGTCCAGCGTTTGCTCGAAGCAGGTGCAGAAGTTAATATGTACGGTTGGTCTCCGTTGGCTTATGCGGCGTTCAACGGACATGTGGCCATTGCGGAACTGTTGCTGAAGCGCGGTGCTGAGATCAACGCACAGACCGAAAATGGGTCGACTGCGCTCCTGTTAGCCGCCAGGTACGGTTTTATCGAAATTGTTGATCTGTTGTTAAAGAACAAAGCCGATCCGAACGTTGCCAATCAGAATGACGAAACAGCCATGGATTGGGCTTTACGTACCAGCAATACGGATATTGTCGAGCGTTTGCGCCAAGCAGGAGGGCGCAGTGGCGATGCTCTGGTGATCGAAATCTCAAAGTAGTAGAGAGCTTCTACAGAGTGTAGGTTGGCCGTCAATCGTAGAGTCAGGGCAATCGCACCCTCAATGTGATCGGTACTCATCCCAACATAGCCCAGCCGATTACCTTCTGGCCGTGAAGGATAACCCGTCCCTCGGGTCGAATCGATCAAGATGTGTCGAGTAGGCTTCATCGCCGCCGGCCAGGCTTTATAATCGCGCCATGGTATCCGTCGTCCACTCCGTCGCCGCTCAGAGCGACCTCGAACATTCCCTGCAAACGCTTAGTGAAGGTCTTTCCGCCGATGAGGCGGTAAAGATTCGCCAGGCGGTCGAGTTTGCGCAATCCATTTATCTTGAACGCACGCTGGGCAGTGGCGAAGGCGTTTGGTCGCACGCACTGGGTATGGCGCTGATTCTGGTTGGGCTTCGGCTCGACGCCGATGCGCGGCTGGCGGCGCTGCTCTTTGCGGTACCGACTTACGATGAGCATGGTTTGAGCAAAATCGGCGAACGCTTTGGCTCGGCGGTCGCCCATCTGGTCAGCGGCATTTCGCGGCTTAACCGCTTGCGCCCCATCACCCAGAATTTTGTCGCGCATTCGGCAAAGAACGGCGGCGGCAATCCACTGGAAATGAAGGCGCAGATTGAGGTGCTGCGCAAGATGCTGCTGGCCATGGTCGAGGACATTCGCGTGGTGCTGCTGCGTCTTGCATCGCGCACGCAGACCTTGCGTTATTGCGCCAAAGTACCGGACGAATTACACGCCTTGCGCGCGCAAGTGTCACGCGAGACGCTGGATCTGTATTCGCCGCTGGCTAACCGGCTCGGTGTTTGGGAGTTGAAGTGGGAGCTGGAAGACCTTTCCTTCCGCTTTCTCCATCCTGAAACCTATAAAAAAATTGCCGGACAACTCGACGAGAAACGCATCGAGCGCGAACAGTTCATCGCCGATGCGATTGCTCGGCTCAAGCAGGAATTAGCCGGGGTTGGGGTCGCCAACGCCGAGATCTATGGTCGCCCGAAACACATCTATAGCATCTGGAGCAAGATGCGCAAGAAGGGCGTCGACTTCTCCGAAGTCTATGATGTACGCGCGGTACGCATTATTGTCGACGAGGTGCGCGACTGCTATACGGCGTTGGGTATCGTACACAACATCTGGTTGCCGATTTCCAAGGAATTTGACGACTACATCTCGAATCCGAAAGGCAATCGCTACCGATCGCTGCATACGGCCGTGCGTTGCCCGGATGGCCGTGCGCTCGAAGTGCAGATTCGTACCCGCGAGATGCACAAGCACGCTGAACTGGGCATTGCGGCGCACTGGCGCTACAAGGAAGGCAGCAAGCATTCGTCGGAAGGCAATTACGACGAAAAGATTGCCTGGCTACGTCAGTTGCTGACCTGGAAGGAGGAAGTCGCCGATTCATCGGATTGGGTTAAGCATTACAAGCAAGCTGCACTTGACGAAACGATCTACGTCATGACGCCGCAGGGCCGGGTCGTCGATCTGCCGCGTGGGGCAACGCCGGTCGATTTTGCCTATCGTGTTCATACCGATCTTGGCCATCGTTGCCGGGGAGCCAAAGTTGACGGTGCGCTGGTAACGTTAAATACGCAGCTTGAAACCGGGCAGCGCGTCGAGATCATCGTCGCCAAACTGGGCGGGCCGTCGCGCGACTGGCTCAATCCTGCACTCGGTTATCTGTTTACGCATCGCGCCCGGCTCAAGGCGCGCCACTGGTTTTCCAGTCTAGCGCTGGAAGAAACGCTAGCCGAAGGGCGCGCCATTGTTAGCCGCGAGTTGCAGCGCATGGGGCAAAACGGTACTAGCTTGGACGAGCTGGCCGGCAAGTTGGGATTTACCAAAAGCGACGATCTGTTTATCGCACTCGCCCGCGCCGAGCTGAATACCCGGCAACTCCAAGTGGCGGTGCGCGGGACGGAAGTTGCCGTCGACGAGAACTACGTTCCCGAAGTGCCTTCCGCTAAACACCGGGCTAGCGATACGGCCGAGAAAGGCATCCTGATCGTTGGCGTGGACAGGATTCTTACCCAGTTGGCTGGCTGTTGCAAACCGGCGCCGCCTGATCCAATTCTCGGCTTTGTCACGCGCGGCAAGGGGGTGTCGATTCATCGTGCCGATTGCAGCAACTTCGGCAATATGACGGCCATGCATCCAGAGCGAGTGATTGAAACGCAGTGGGGTGGGCAGACAGGCGGTATTTTCGCGGTCGATATCGTGGTCGATGCACATGATCGCCAAGGATTGTTACGCGATATTTCGGACATCTTTATGCGCGAAAAAATAAACGTTATCGCGGTCAATACGCAGTCGAAGCTGGGTAACGCGCATATGGGTTTTACGGCTGAAATCGGCAACTTGCAGCAACTCAAGCGCACGCTGGCGCTGATTCACGAAGTACCGGGCGTGGTTGGGGCGCGGCGGGCGTGATCGTTTAACGCTTTTTCTACTGTTGTTCACCCTTTAGCGAGTATTACCTCATGCCCCGTCCCATTCGTGCGCGCATTGATGGCGCCGCTCTGCGCCACAATTATCAAATCGCCAAAAATCATGCGCAGGGAGCCAAAGCGTGGGCCGTGGTGAAGGCTAATGCCTATGGACATGGGCTGTTGCGTGTGGCGGCAGCACTGGCCGATGTGGCGGACGGTTTCGCGCTGCTCGATCTTGAGGAGGCGATAGCCCTGCGCCAGGCAGGGGCCAAACAGCCTATTCTGTTGCTCGAAGGTTTTTTTGATGCAACCGATCTGGCAGCCTGTGCCGAATACCGTCTAACGCCGGTTATCCATCGTCTCGATCAACTGGAGATGCTGCGCCTTGCTGCGCTGCCGCAGCGTTTGCCGATCTATCTCAAGCTCAACACCGGCATGAACCGCCTCGGATTTTCGCCTGCGCAACTGCCGGTTGTGCGGCGAGAGCTGGCCACCTTGACAGCGGTGGGGCCGGTGACGCTGATGACGCATTTTGCCGAAGCCGACGGTGGGCGCAGCATCGACTGGCAACTGGAGCGTTTTGCTGCGATCACCGAGAGTTGGTCGGAGACAAGCGCTTTTTCTGCTTCGCTGGCCAATTCGGCAGCCATCCTGCGTCACCCGCACACGGCGCGCCAGTGGGTGCGCCCTGGCATCATGCTTTATGGCGGCAGCCCATTTGCCGACGCTGCCGACCAATCCGCTGCGTCTTATGATTTACGCCCGGTAATGACTTTGGAAAGCCGTATTCTCGCCGTGCAGGAAATAGCGCCCGGTGAGCGCGTCGGTTATGGCGGCACCTTTGTCGCGCAGCGATGGACGCGTGTCGGCATCGTCGCCTGTGGTTATGCCGACGGTTATCCGCGTCATGCGCCAAGTGGAACGCCGATTCTGGTCGATGAACGGCGCACGCTAACGCTCGGACGCGTGTCGATGGATATGTTGGCCTGCGATTTGAGCGATCTGCCGCAGTCCGGCGTGGGCAGCCGTGTCGTGTTGTGGGGCGAGGGTTTGCCAGCGGATGAAGTCGCCGCTGCCGCCGGGACGATTAGTTACGAGTTGTTCTGCGCTTTGGCGCCGCGCGTGCCGGTAGAGACCTGCCCAAGCGCAAGTCTGGCCGCTACGTAACATCGGATAATTCATTAACGAGTTCTGCCGCGTGAAAACTACAAAGAAACGCACTACGCGTACCGCGCCTAGCGTCGTATCCCCTGAAAGTTCTGCCAGACAGCGGCTTGCCGGTTGGCTGGGACAGCGTTTTCTCCTGCGTTTTCATCTAATTTTGATTCTGGCTTTTTCCTTCGCCATTGGCCTGCTGGCGACGCGTCTCTTTCTTCACCTCGGGCTGGAGACGATGCATTGGCGCTGGCCTCTGGCACTGCTTGCGGCTTACGGAGCATTTTTGCTGGCGTTGCGCTTGTGGTTGTCCTACATCGGACTGGGGCGTTTTCTCGCCTCAGAAAAAGGCTTTGATATCGACCTCCCGGATGTTGATTTGTCCGCTTCGGGAGGAGTATCTGGAGGAGGATCCGGAAGCGGATCGGGCATGTTCGACTGGGCCGGCGATGTCCTCGGCAAAGGGGGAGGGCGCTTTGGCGGTGGTGGCGCGTCGGGCGATTTCTCAGCACTTGTCGGCGGCGAACTGGGCAACGTGTCCGAAAGTGTATCCGGAACTAGCTCCGGCCTCGACTTGCCGGCTATCGACCTACCCGATGTCGGTGACGATGGTTGCCTCCCCTTTATTATTTTGGCGTTGATCCTGGCCTTGTTATTCGCCGTCTTCGGCGTTGGCGTCTACTTGGTCTGGCAAGCTCCCTTGTTGCTGGCCGAGGTCGCATTTGAAGCAGCGATGGCGGCCGGTTTGGTGCGCTCGGTGCGTAAAGTTAACGATCCAGGTTGGGTGGGCGGTGCGCTAAGTGCGAGCTGGAAGCCCTTTGCCCTGATCTTGCTGTTCTCGATCATGGCCGCCACCCTCGCTGAAAAATATGCTCCCGATGCGCGCACGCTGCCGCAGGCCATTCATCAATTGAGCAGGTAAGGAATTGAACAAGTAAATCATGGCCAAGCCAAAAACTATCTATTCCTGCACCGAATGCGGTGCCAGCGCACCGAAATGGCAGGGACAATGTCCCGGCTGCGGTGTCTGGAATACCTTGGTCGAGAGTGTCGCCGAGCCGGCCACGGCCAGTAATAGCCGCTTTGCTGCCTTGGGCGGCACTGCCAAGCTGCAGTTGCTCTCGGAAATCGAGGCGCGCGAAGAAGATCGCTTGCCGACCGGCATCGGTGAGTTTGATCGAGCGCTCGGTGGCGGACTGGTGGCGGGCGGAGTGGTGCTGATCGGCGGCGACCCCGGTATCGGCAAGAGCACTTTGCTATTGCAGGCGCTGGCCGGCTTGTCGGTAGGCAATAACGTTCTCTATGTCAGCGGCGAGGAATCCGGCCAGCAGATCGCCATGCGCGCCCGGCGACTGGCGCTCGATACGCGCAACCTCAAGCTGCTCGCTGAAATTAACCTGGAAAAAATTCTCGCCACGCTACAGTCGGTACAACCGCAAGTCGCGGTGATCGACTCGATTCAGACACTCTGGTCGGAGCAACTCAGCTCGGCTCCCGGATCGGTTGCCCAAGTGCGCGAATGCGCGGCGCAGTTGACGCGTCTGGCCAAACAGACCGGCATTACCGTCATTCTGGTCGGTCATGTGACGAAAGAAGGGGCGCTGGCCGGACCGCGTGTGCTCGAACACATCGTCGACTCGGTACTCTATTTCGAGGGCGATACCCACTCCAGCTTTCGCCTGATTCGCGCGGTAAAAAACCGCTACGGCGCGGTCAATGAAATCGGCGTCTTTGCCATGACCGACAAGGGGCTGAAAGGGGTGAATAACCCTTCGGCGATGTTTCTCTCGCAACACGGACAGGAGGTTCCTGGCTCTTGTGTGCTGGTCACGCAAGAAGGAACGCGACCCTTGCTGGTTGAAATTCAGGCACTGCTCGACCAGTCGCACGGCAACCCGCGCCGCCTGACCGTTGGCCTCGACGCGCAGCGTCTGGCCATGCTGCTCGCCGTGCTGCACCGTCACGCCGGCATCGTTTGTTTTGACCAGGACGTGTTCGTCAACGCCGTCGGTGGCGTCAAAATTTCCGAACCGGCGGCCGATCTGGCGGTGCTGCTGGCCATTGTTTCCTCGCTGCAAAATCGACCGCTACCGGCCAAGCTCATCGTTTTCGGCGAAATCGGCTTGGCGGGCGAGATTCGTCCTGCGCCACGCGGCCAGGAACGTATCCGCGAAGCCGCCAAACTGGGCTTTACGCGCGCCCTGATTCCCGAAGCCAACAAGCCAAA